>JAVRPX010000226.1:0-4315 GCA_032161985.1 Mycobacterium sp. | reverse complement strand
GGATGTACACCCAGCTCGTCACCCGGTCACGGCAGAAGTCGGCAACCGAAACCGACATCTACTGTGAGTCGTTCCGCTACCAGAAATCGGTCGACAACGGCGGCCTGGCCCAGATGCAACGCCTTCTTCAGTTCGGTCGGGTGCTGTCGCGGTGCATCCAGTAGCCCCACTTCCGCGAGCTGCGGGTACCTCCCCACTTCCGCGAGCGTGCGTGTCTGCACGTCGACACGCCGAAATTTGTGAGCATTTCACGCACGCTCACGCGCGCTGACTGTGCACAGTCAGTCATTTGTCCACAGATGATCCGCATGGGGCTACCGCCTCGATCGTCCGGTTTCGATGATCGTCGCCATGAATCCCGAGATCGAGGAGCTCTTCGACAAGCAAGGCGGCGTCGCCACCGGTGGTCAGATCCTGATACGGATGACCAGACGTCAATTCGACAAAGCAGTGAATTGCGGTGTCCTGGAAAGAATGTGGCAGGGGGTCTATTGCAAAGTGGAGCCGACGGACGAACTGCGACTACGTGGATTGGATCTATCGACCGGGACCACGGTGCCCGTGTGCCTCGGTACCGCCGCCGCAATGTATGGCTTCGATACCGAAGACACCGCTGACCTTCATGTGCTCAATCCGCCCGGTGGCCAGATCCGAAGCGCCGACGGCTTGGTTGTGCATCGCCGCGAGGGAGCACCGCTTGTGAAGGTCAATGAGCGGCTCGTCACTACTCCGGCGTGGACCGCGGTCGAGGTCGCCCGTGGACTCCGTCGTCCTCGGGCGTTAGCGACACTGGACGCGGCGCTGCGAAGTGAAACCTGTGGCCGCGGTGAGCTCTGGCGGGCTGCTGTTGAGCAGGCTGGCCGGCGCGGCATCGTCGCGGTCCGCGAACTGATCGCGCTGGCCGACCCGCTTGCAGAATCGCCGATGGAGAGCGAAGCGCGGCTCGCAATGATTGACGGTGGTTTGCCCATCCCGAAGCTGCAATTTGAGATCGTCGACGGCAGTCGTGAGCTCAGACGCGTCGACTTCGCCTGGCCAGAGCAGCGCGTCGCCGTGGAGTACGACGGGGTCGATTGGCACAGCGATCCTGACGCGATGCGTCGCGATCGTAGGCGCCGCGCGGCGCTGGAGGACGTGGGATGGGTAGTCATCTCGATTGTGTTCGAGGACGTCCGCTACCGGGTATGGGAGTTCGTCGCCCGCATCGATGCGCAGTTGCGTCACGCTCGCGCGGCGTGAGGGTGCGCGGAGTGCTCGCATTTACCGGCGTGTCTGCGGGCAGACACGCACGCTCGGCGGAGAGAGTTCTGCTCAGCGCGATTGTAAATTTTTCGCCAGGGCCAGGTGGCGCAATGGCGGCCCGGTGCCGCCTTTCGCCTGGTAGCCGCCGGTTCCCGGCGGCGAAATCAGTTAACTTGCGTCGAGGTGGATTTCACGGTGCTGCGTGCCGCCTGCGCGGCTCATAGCGTGTGTCCCGTGTCGTCAGCCGAACCGACGCCGCTCCGGCGGCCGCGCGCAGACCGCGCGCGTCAGGTCGCCGACGTGCTGCGGCACCAGATTCACGCAGGCGCATACGAAGTCGGGCTGCCTGCTGAGCAGGTGCTCGCCGCCGATTTCTTCGTCTCCCGCAACACGATTCGCGAAGCCCTCACCGTGCTCAAGACCGAAGGGTTGATCGACCGCGGAAGAAAGGTCGGCACCCACGTCGCGGTCCGCAAGTACGACCACGGTCTCGACGCCCTGGTCGGCCTGAAGGAGACGTTCAAGGACTACGGAGAAGTGCGCAACGAGGTCAGGGCGGTGCTGCATCTGGCCGCTCCGCCCGCCGTCGCGCGTCGACTCGCGCTCGAACCGGGCCAACAGGTGGTCTTCATCGAGCGGCTGCGCTACCTCGGCGAATTGCCGCTGTCGCTGGACCTGACGTACCTCGCACCCGACATCGGCGCCGAGGTGCTGCGCCACCCGCTGGAGACCAACGACGTGTTTGCGCTCATCGAGCAGGTGAGCGGGCAGCGACTCGGCGCGGCGACGCTTGCGCTTGAGGCGATTTCGGCCGACCCGCATTCGGCAGCGACGTTGCAGGTGCCCGACGGCGCGGCGCTGCTCATGCTGGAGCGACTCACCAGCCTCGACGACGGCAAGCCCGTCGACCTCGAATACATCCGTATGCGGGGTGACCGAATCACCATGCGCGGCAGCCTGATTAGGAGCGAGACATGACGCTGGTCAACCACCGGGCAGATGTGCCGGTGACGATCGACGAGTCCTTGTGCATCGAAGGCTGCACGCTGTGCGTCGACATCTGTCCGCTCGACTCGTTGGCGATCAACCCGGACAACGGCAAGGCCTACATGCACGTTGACGAATGTTGGTACTGCGGGCCATGCGCCGCCCGCTGTCCCACCGGCGCCGTCACCGTCAACATGCCATACTTGATCCGCTGAGGACCCCACGTGAAGAAACGACTGATCCGCTTTGCCGCTCTCGCCGCCGGGCTTACCGTCGCCGCCACCGGCTGCTCGCTCGACTCTGCCTCGAACTCGTCCGGCAACGTCGTCAATGTCGTCATCGGCTACCAGTCGAAGACGATCAACACCGTCACCGCAGGCACGTTGCTCAAGGCGCAGGGCTACCTGGAACGACGGCTGAACGACATCACCACGCGCACCGGCACCAAGTACAACGTGACGTGGCAGGACTACGACACCGGTGCGCCGATCACAGCTCAGATGGTCGCCGAAAAGATCGACATCGGCTCGATGGGCGACTACCCGATGCTGATCAACGGATCTAAGACGCAGGCCAACGAACGCGCCCGCACCGAGATCGTTTCCGTGACCGGCTACAACCCCAAGGGCGCACTGAACATGGTTGTGGTGGCGCCCAATTCACCGGCGCAGAAGCTGGCCGACCTGGCCGGTCAGAAGGTGTCCGCCAGCGTCGGCTCAGCAGGCCACGGGATGCTGGTTCAGGCGCTGTCGAAGGCCGCGATCAATCCCAGCACGGGTGTCGAGGTGCTCAACCAGCAGCCACAGGTCGGTGCGTCTGCGCTGGAGTCCGGTCAGGTTCAGGCACTTTCGCAGTTCGTGGCGTGGCCGGGGCTGCTGGTCTTCCAGGGCAAGGCCAAGCTGCTGTACGACGGCGCCGAGCTGAATTATCCAACGCTGCACGGTGTTGTCGTCCGACGAGCCTACGCCGCCGAGCATCCCGAGGTGCTCGACGCGTTCCTTCAGGCCCAGCTCGACGCCACGGACTTCCTCAATCAGAAGCCGCTTGAGGCCGCCAAGATCGTCGCCGAATCGGCGGGCCTGGCTCAGGAGGTGGTGTACCTCTACAACGGCCCGGGTGGCACATCGTTCGACACGACCCTCAAACCGTCGCTTGTCGAGGCGCTCAAAGGTGATGTGCCGTACCTGAAGTCGATCGGCGACTTCGCCGAACTCGACGTGCCCGGGTTCGTCCAGGACGCGCCGTTGCGCGCGGCGTTCGCTGCTCGGAACCAGGACTACGGCAAGGCCGTGGCGGCGACGGGGAAGCCGTCCGTGCTCGGCGGCACCGACCCGGTGTGCAACACGCCCGTCAACGACCCCGGGCGGGCCAGCGAACTCTGGCTTGACGGATCCGACAGCACACAGCCTGCGGCCAGCCCGACATGCTTGCTCAAGGCCGTTCGCGACGCTAATGCCAAGGGCGCGAAGGTCCGTGCCGCGTATGTTCCCGACGCCGAGCTGGGCACCCGCTGGTTCGCCGACAAGTCGGCGTGGGTGCGGGACGGGCAGAACTATCTGCCCTTTGGAACCCCGGCAGGTGCACAGCGGTTCATCGCGGCACATCCCGGCAGCTCAGCGGTGGACTACCAACAGGCGCTGAGCGGTGCGGTGTGACAACAACTGATCCAAACGTCGTCGCGGTTCTGGAGTCGCCGGTGACCGCAGGGCCGGTCATCCGGCGCGACCGGCCCGCCTCATTGTGGCGCCGACGACTACTGCGCGTGGCGTCCGTGCTCGCCGCGGTCGGGCTCTGGCAGCTGCTCACCGCCAATCATGTCCGGCTGTGGCTGCGGTTCGACACCCTGCCCACCGTCACCGAGATCGCGTCGGCATTTGTGAACCGTGTCGGCACCCAGGACTACTGGCTCGACCTCGGACAGTCGCTGATCCGGATTCTGAGCGGCTTCGCGCTAGCTGCGGCGGTCGGGGTGGTCACCGGTATCATGCTGGGCCGGTCTGCGGTATTCTCCGACGTGTTCGGTCCGCTCACCGAATTGGCAAGACCGATCCCGGCGATCGCGATGGTTCCGGTGGCGATCCTGCTT
>JAVRPX010000225.1:0-5726 GCA_032161985.1 Mycobacterium sp. | reverse complement strand
TCAGGCGCCGAAGCCCTCGAGCTGCTCGGGACCGAGGACGTTGACATTGTCCTTCTCGACATCGTGATGCCGGAGATGGACGGCCACGAAGTCTGCCGAAAGATCCGCTCCACACCGGCTACGGAGTTCCTTCCTGTCGTGATGATCACGGCGAGTGGAAGTGAACAACGTTTGGCCGCACTCGAATCGGGAGCCGACGACTTCGTCACCAAGCCGTTCGACAAGAGCGAGTTGCTGGCTCGGGTGGCATCGCTGGCGCGGATCAAGCGATATCACGACACCATCCGGCGACAGGCCGAGGAGCTGGCCGACTGGAACACCGAGCTCGAGACTCGGGTCGCCCGACAGGTGGCCGAATTGGAGCGCACCAACCGCCTGCGTGGCTTCCTCTCACCACAATTGGCCAATATGGTCGTCGGCGACGAGAGCCTGCTAGAAAGCCATCGCCGCGAGATAGTCGTCGTCTTCACCGATCTCAGGAACTTCACCCCCTTCGCACGGAACAGTGAGCCCGAGGAGGTGATGGGAGTGCTGCGCGAGTATCACCAAGTCATCGGGACGTTGGTCCACGCGTACGAAGGCACACTCGAGCGGTTCACCGGTGACGGGATCATGGCGTTCTTCAACGACCCTGTCCCACAAGACGATGCGGCCGAGCGGGCAGTCCGGATGTCGATAGGTATCCGCGACGCTGTGCGCGAGCTCGCCGAGCGTTGGTTCCGCAGGGGTCATGATCTCGCCCTCGGAATCGGGATTGCCCAGGACTTTGCGACCCTCGGCAGGATCGGCTTCGAGAACCGCTTCGATTACGCCGCCATCGGCAGCGTCACGAATCTCGCAGCCCGGCTGTGTTCCGACGCAGACGCCTGGCAGATATTGGTAACCGACCGCGTGCTCGCACACACCGAGCATGTGGCGGTTGCGGAATTGATCGGCGACGTTCAGCCGAAAGGATTTAGCCGCCCGGTGCGGGTCCACAACATCAAAGCTCTCGACGACAAGTAGGTGAGCACATGACACAACAACTCCAGGCCCCCGACCAGAAAACCGCGGGCCGACATCTGTCCGACCTCGACGAAGACGAGCGCTACCGGCGTTTCGATGACCGGCAATTGGCTATGCCTGCCGTCTGGGAGTCAATGCAGCGCGGCTTCGCCGACGAATCGGTCGTCGTGGTCCCCTCGATCAGCATCGAGCGCACTACGGCAGGCAGTGGCACCGTCATGCAGGCGCTCGAGGAACGCGCACTTTTCCTGCTGCTGTTGCTACGCCAACCGCAGCTGCGCATGATCTACGTGACCTCCCAGCCGGTGTCCGAATCGATCGTGGAGTATTACCTCGGTCTGCTCCCCGGAGTGATTCCCAGTCATGCCCGTTCCCGGCTCACTCTGGTCCCTGTCGGCGATGCATCATCGGTCCCGCTCAGCGCGAAACTGCTTGCGCGGCCACGACTTCTGCGCGAAATCCGGTCACTAATCCCCAACCCGGCCCGAAGTCACCTCATCCCCTATAACACCACACCGCTCGAGCGGGACGTCGCCATCAGCCTCGGTCTCCCGATGTACGGCGCGGATCCCCGGCTCGCGGACCTCGGCAGCAAGACCGGCTGCCGCAGGATGTTCGAGGAACTCGGAGTGCAGTGCCCGGTGGGGGCGGAGGATCTCCATACGGTCGACGACATCGTGTCCGGCGTGCAGAGCATGCGCGCAAGACGGCCGTCACTCGATCAGGCGATCGTGAAGCTCAACGAGGGTGTCTCGGGCGCAGGCAACGCGATGGTCGACCTGCATGGGCTTCCGGCCCCTGGGTCGTCGAACGAGGCGGCGGTGATCAAGGAACGCCTTCTTGCCCTGCAGCCAGAATCGGAGGCGCTTGCTGTGGACGCCTACCTGGCCGCCTTCGAGAAGCACGGCGGCATCGTCGAGGAGCGGATCACCGGAGTCGCTCTTACGAGTCCGAGTGTGCAGATTCGGGCGTTGCCAGACGGAACTGTTGAGCTGCTGTCCACCCACGATCAGGTACTCGGCGGCCCGAGCGGTCAGAAGTACCTCGGCTGCGTGTTCCCGGCGAACGTCGACTATGCCGCCGCCATCGCGGAACCCGCGATGGTGATCGGGCGGCATCTCGCGGAACTCGGGGTGCTCGGACGGTTCGCAGTGGATTTCGTTGTGGTACAAGACGACAGCGGTGCGTGGACGCCCTACGCGATCGAGCTGAATCTCCGTAAGGGAGGGACCACGCATCCATTCCTGACGTTGCAGTTCCTCACCGACGGAACCTATGACGGTGAGCGGGGGGTCTTCCTGACCCCGAGTGGCAGTGCCAAGTACCTCATCGCGACCGACCACTTCGAAGACGAACGGCTCAAGGTACTGACCGTCACGGAGCTGTTCGACGCCGTCGTGAGAAACGGTCTGCATTTCGACCAGGCCCGTCGTACAGGAGTGGTGTTCCACATGATCAGCTGCCTCACCGAGTGCGGTCGCGTCGGACTGACCGCGGTCGGAGACACCCCCGAGGATGCATGGCGGATCTATGAGGAAGCGCAAGCTGCGCTCCTCCGTGAGGCGGAGATTGCCCTCGAGGAAGGAGCCGTCGTCGGTTGAGCCTGCGTATTGAGACTGATGATCTCGTCTGGTACATCGCCTACGGATCCAACCTGCACGCTGCGCGCTTGGACTGCTACATCTCCGGTGGACGACCGCCGGGCGCGCGCCGCACCTACCTTGGTTGTCGCGATCAGTCGCGACCCCGGCAAGACATCGGAATCCGCCTGGCCGGTGGTCTCACCTTTGCGGGTGAGTCCACCGTGTGGGGCGGGGGTATGGCCTTCTACAACCCTCACGCCGATGGCGAGCTGGCGTCGCGGGCGTACCTGCTCACATTCGGACAGCTCAGTGACGTAGTCGCCCAGGAAGCCAGGCGGCCGGTTGGACGCGATCTGACGCTGGACAGCGGAGCTGACCGGCAATGGCCAACGAACTCCCATGTGTACGAGACACTCCTGCACCTTGATGATCGGGACGGCTCACCGATGTTCACCATCACCTCCCTGCAGGACCTCGAACCGACAGCACCGTCGGCGCCCTACCTCCGGACCTTGTTCGACGGACTCGGGGAGGCGTTCGGCTGGACCGCCGAACAGCGGGTGCGCTATCTACTGCGTGCGCCCGGCGTCACCCCAGCGTGGAGCGCCAGCCGACTCGTCGAGCTGTGCGACGGCGAACCCTGAGCGTGAGTGCGTCTACTTCCGGCGAACGAGGCCCATGACGGTTGCGTTTGCGACAGCGAAATCGGCCCGCGCGGCCCAGATGGGATGAGTGGCCAACATGCTCAAGGAGCGTGGCAGATTACCTTCAGCAAGATGCCCCGCGACAAGGACCGTCGACCCTAAGCCAAAGATCGCAGCGGCAACCCGTCGTCGACCTGACAGGAGTGCGATTGCAGTGGGCACCGTTGAATAGTTGCCGATGACACAGGACCAGCGGTTGATCGCGGTGAGGTGCTCACCCCGATGTTCGGCTGCGAATTCCTGGTACGACCCGACCATGCCTAGAGGATTCCATAGGTAGGGGAGTCGACACCGGCAAACGAACTGCCTAGCCCGCCAGGGTCACCCAGCACGTGATGTCGGCGTGCACGACCTCGGTGCCCGCGCGGTCGACGCTGACGGGCACCACTAGCTCCGCGCCGTCGGTGATCGAGTCGAAGTCCGGCGGCGACAGCCGTACCTGCGCCCGCAGCCCTGTCGTCGCCTTCTCCGTACTGCACATTCATCGCCTTGGGGATCCAGCGATGGCTGGTCGGCACCGTCGCCTCCTCAGCATGCCCATTGCGATCTCGGCGGCGTTGCACGACGCGATCGCATGCACGGTGTGTAAGTGGTTGTAGACCGGTAGCGGTGGAGATATGCAGCTTTGCGTACTTCCAACCGCATCGGCGAAGCGGGTGTCTGTCGAAACGAGGTACCAGAGGTCGGGCAACCGGATCCTTCGATTTTGCTTCGAGACCACAGAACGTGAACTCCCGAAGCGGCTTCGGAAGATCTTCAACGAACTCCGCTAGCGGTGGCCCATACCGTCTGATCGCATGTGCGGCAGGTCCAGGTGGTGGCGCCCCGCCGCGCCAAGAAAGTTACTGCTGGAGGCGAACCGCAGGCCGCCGTCCCTCGTGGATGTGAGTAGGGCAGTCACCGCGGGCCAGGGCGGCGTCGCGGTGACAAGCGGGCCGGCGTGCGCCTCAGTGTCCTGCGCCGCAGTGCCGCCTACGGCCGCAGCTGCTGCACCCGGCCCGTGCCCTGGGGATCGCAGTGGCGTGACCCTGGGTCAACGACAGCAGTCGGCCCGCCAAACCCGTGGGGATCTAGTCGCAGCGGGTGGAGATACGCACACTCGCTGGGCCTTCGAGGGCACTGCAATGCTTCGCCATCGGCGGCCCGTACACCACGGCCTCGCAGGTTCGACACCGCCAGCTTGTGTGACCGCCACCGCCATGTCCAAGGCAGACGACGTGTCCGACGAGGACTTGATTCGGCCCGAGCGGGTGTCCGTTGGGGCAGCGGGTCGGCGGGTGGGTTATCCATGTGCCGTCGACGGCACGGACAAGCTGCCCCTCGTACATGCTCGGGACTGCAACCCCCACCACCGACCGTGGACTCATCGCCTACTGGCTGTCAGCAAACTGCGACGGTTGCCGCCATCTTGTCAGAACTGCGATATTCCCGCCCATTGCCTGCGACGATGCTTGGCATTCGCTTGAACACAGCGACGGGTCGGGGCAAACGGAGGGGACAAGACCATGATCACTGTTATTCGGGGGCTTGCTGTCGGCGCAGTCCTGGCCTGCGCTGCAGTCGGGTTGGCTGGCCCAGCATCGGCAGAACCACTCAGCGGGGACTACACCTCGTCGCTGATCGATGCCGGGCCAGTGGTGGTACGACCGGGAAACGCGACGCCCGTGACTTTTACCCCGTGCGGTCCGGACTGCACTCACTACGCCACCCAGAACATCGGATATGACCTGCACCTACAGGGCACTACGTGGACCGGAACCTTCCCCGGAAAGACAGGCTCAATGTGCACAGCTACGTTGGATAACAACTCCCTTGTCGAAACAAGTACGTGTGAAGGCGGCACGCCTCTCGTCTTCCAGCTGACCAAAAACGGCTGACGCTGGGTCGGCGGTAAACACCCTGAATACCGGCCATGAGCGTGACAATGCACACCGTCGGGGCGCCGCCGCAACCATCCGGGGAAGTGCGGTTGCGCCGTAACGGCGACCGACTGTGCGTCGACCACGCGACGCCGGTCATGTGGTTCGCCCGTCATGTCCTCGAGCACAGCCGAGCGGACCCCGACGTCGGATTGAGTTTCGACGGCACTCATGTGACGCTGCACGCATCCAATGGGCGATGGATCTGGAAGCTAACCGGCCGCAGTTGGTGCCGTAGCTCCGGGCTCGGCACCGAGCCCCTTGTCATGCTCGAAGGCATCTGGCCAGACTGACACCACAGCAGTCGCCCGCCACCCAAGCAGGATGGCGGGCCGACGTAGGAGACGTTCAGACTGCGGGGTATCGGCCGTAGAAGCCGCGTGGGTCGCGCATCATTGTGCCCCTCCCATCTGGGAATCACCTGCAGCGCCGCTGGCTGCCGACAGGTAAAGCAAGGATGCCAGTTGGTGGGGGGCATGGATGGGTGTCAGCGGTGACGACGTGGGTTCGCTGGA
>JAVRPX010000224.1:0-3306 GCA_032161985.1 Mycobacterium sp. | reverse complement strand
AGCGACATCTTCTGGCAGACCGAGAAGGCCAAGGGCATGGGGGTCTACCCGCCCGCCTGACAATCCATAGTAACAACGATCCGCGGCTCAACGTTGAGTCGCGGATCGCTTACTTTGCGGGTTTCAGAACAAAACGATCAGGGCCAGAATGCCCAACAGCACGAGCGCGATGACACCGGCCCGCAGGCACGCCATCATCTGGCCACTGGCATATGCATGTTCGGAGGAGTGCCATTCAGACGGCGGCACAGCGGATCCCGGACCCATCGGATGTGACGCCATCAAACCCTCCTGACCTGCACGATCTATGGCCCTCCCCCAGTGAGATCTGTCACAACATCTCGTGTGACGCTGATCATAGCCCCTCTTGTGGTGGGTGAAAAATCGACATCCGCACCGCGAAAACGCCCCGCGTGCGACCGCGCTGATTCCAACGCCATGCATGTGGGCGGGCTGTGGACAAACGCGTGATCTGAGCGTCACAGAAGCCGTCCCGCGGGACGGCCAGCAAATCCCACGACGCTCCGTCAACCGCGACCGGCGGAGCCACCCAAGTGGCCCGAACGGACGACAAGGCCCGTCCGCCGGTCGGTGAGCTGCGGTCGGAAACTTAGCGTGGCAACCGATTTCGCTCGCGGCCTCTCCGCCTGTTGATGGATGGCCGCCGCGTGCCCAGGGTTATCCACAGTAAACCTCAGCAAGCTCACAGATTTACCCGCTCAAACGGGGTTTCGGCCGCTCAAGGGCTGTGGATGAACCTGTGGAAATTGTGGATAGCCCGGAATTGCTGACGCTGCGTCCTTGCGGTCGCAGTGGCATGGCGGTGGAGCGCAGGCGGCGCGCCGTGTCAGCATGAACGGCATGGACGAGGTGGAGGTCTCGCAAGCGCAGATCGTCGATGTTCCCTCGACGTTCGACGGGTCGGTGGTCCTACTCGATGTGCGCGAGGACGACGAATGGCAGCGCGGTCACGCGCCCGGCGCGCAGCACATCCCGATGGGCGAGGTTCCGTCGCGCATCGGCGAGCTCAGCGCCGACGCGACGCTGTTCGTGGTGTGCCAGGCCGGTGGCCGATCACAACGGGTGGCGCAGTATCTGGCCCGCAACGGCTACACCCCGGTGAACGTCTCGGGAGGCATGCTGGCCTGGGCAGGTGTCGGCCGTCCGGTGATCACCGACGACGGCGCTACGGGCGCCATCTGACAACTCGCCGCTAGGCTTGTCCGGTGATCCCGCGCACGCGAGGAGCGAAATGATTCAGGTGTGTTCCCAATGCGGAACGCGGTGGAACGTGCGCGACCGCAGACGGGTCTGGTGCCCGCGCTGCCACGCGACGCTTCTCGCGCCGTCAGGCCCCGCGCCTGGAGCCGAGTGGAGCGCCCGTCCGGCAGGGGCCCCGGTGGGGCCCGGCGGGCTCGGCTCTCCGCCCTCAGGCGGGGGACACCCGCCGTCGCGGCGATTGCCGCCCGGATATCGCTGGATCGCGGTGCGGCCTGGCGCCGCCCCGCCGCCGAGCCGCCGCAGGCGGCCACTCGGGCCGACTCCTCGCTATGCAGTGATCCCCAGGTGGGGTTTGGTGGACCACTTCGAGGCTGCCGAACTGCAGGCGGCTGCGCCGCGTAGCGGCCCGTCCCTCGCGATGGTCCGTGCCACCCTGCTCTCAACGATGGTGGTGCTAGGTGTCGCAGCCCTGGTGCACGTGGTGCGCTACGCACTTCTGATCGTTAATCGATCGGTGTTGTTGAACAAGGTGGTGGCGTTCGCAGCGACCTGGGTGGGCGTGCTCGCCAGCGTCGTCGCGATGTTCATGGTCGTTGCCAGCGCTGTGGTGTTGACCAACTGGCTGATCTCCCGGCGGGCCGCAGCCTTCGCGCACCACGGGCGCGACGATCCACGCCCGATTTGGGCGCTGCGGGCGGGTTGCCTTGTGCCGCTGGTGAATCTGTTTTGGGCGCCGGTGTTTGTGATCGAGTTGGCCGGCGTCGAGGAGCGGCTGAAATGGCTGCGCCGGCCGATCGTGGTGTGGTGGATCGTCTGGGTCTTCAGCACCGCGCTGGCGGCGTTCTCGATCGCGACGAGTTTCACCCAGGATCCGCAGGGCATCGCGGACAACACGGTGACGACGATCGTCGCCTACCTGCTGGGGCTGGCGGCGCTGCTGCTGGCCATGAAGGTGTTCCTCGGCTTCGAGCGCCAGCCGGTGGAGCAGCCCGCCAAGCGATGGGTGATCGTGCGCGACGAGGGGGCCGCATCGGCCGACAACCGAAGCGAACCCGAGCCCGAACCAACCGCTCCGGTTGAGTCTGAAGGCCAGAACCCGGCAGCATAGCCATATGAACTCGGGCGACGGCACGCTCGGCGGCCATCCGTTCGTGGTGGCGCACAGGGGCGCATCGGCCGAACGTCCAGAGCACACCCTTGCCGCGTACGAACTGGCGCTGGCGGAAGGCGCCGACGGTGTCGAGTGCGATGTCCGGCTGACCCGCGACGGCCACCTGGTGTGCGTGCACGACCGCCGGGTGGACCGGACGTCCGACGGCACCGGACTGGTCAGCGAGATGACACTGGCGCAGATGCGCGAACTCGACTTCGGGGCGTGGCATCCCAGTTGGCGCGCCGACCGCACCCACGGCGACACCGGGCTGTTGGCCCTCGACGACCTGATTTCGCTCGTCCTGGACTGGAGCCGACCCGTCAAACTCTTCATCGAGACCAAGCATCCCGTCCGCTACGGCGCGCTGGTGGAGAGCAAGGTGCTGGCCTTGCTGCACCGGTATGGCATCGCATCGCCTGCGTCGGCGGATCTGTCCCGCGCGGTGGTGATGTCGTTCTCGGCAGCCGCGGTGTGGCGGATCAGGCGCGCGGCCCCGATGCTGCCCACGGTGCTGCTCGGCGAGACCTCCCGCTATCTCGGTGGCAGCGCAGCCACCACCGTCGGCGCCACCGCAGTCGGGCCGTCCATCGCGACGCTGCGCGAGCATCCCGAGTTGGTCGATCGGGCCGCGGCCCAGGGCCGGGCGCTGTACTGCTGGACCGTCGACCACTACGAGGACGTCCAGTACTGCCGCGACGTCGGGGTGGCCTGGGTGGCGACGAACCACCCGGGCCGCACCAAGGCGTGGCTGCAGAACGGGTTGAAGGGCGCGGGCCGGGATTAGAGGCTGTCAGCCCGGCTGGGCGGCGTCGAGGACGTCCTGCGGGATCGGCGAGTCCGACGCCAGCGCGGCGAACAGCTGCCCCGCGGCGTCGCTGTTCCACATCACGACCGAACCGGAGTCGCTGCCGGTGAACTCGCCGATCGGCACG
>JAVRPX010000223.1:0-6137 GCA_032161985.1 Mycobacterium sp. | reverse complement strand
TTCTTCCTGCACTGCTCGTTGGTGCCCTACATGGCACCCTCGGGTGAACTCAAGACCAAGCCCACACAGCACTCGGTGGCGGCGCTGCGCAGCATCGGTATCACCCCGGACGCGCTGATCCTGCGCTGCGATCGCGACGTGCCCGAACCGCTGAAGAACAAGATCGCGCTCATGTGCGACGTCGACATCGACGGCGTGATCTCGACGCCCGACGCGCCGTCGATCTACGACATTCCCAAGGTGTTGCACCGCGAGGAACTCGACGCCTACGTGGTGCGCCGGCTGAATCTGCCGTTCCGTGATGTCGACTGGACTCAGTGGAACGACCTACTCGAGCGTGTGCACGATCCGCAGGAGACCGTGCGAATTGCCCTGGTGGGCAAGTACATTGACCTCTCCGATGCATATCTGTCGGTGGCCGAGGCGTTACGGGCCGGTGGGTTCAAGCACCGTGCCAAGGTCGAGATGCGCTGGGTGGCATCCGACGACTGCGAGACCGAAGCCGGCGCCGCCGCCGCGCTGAACGATGTACACGGTGTGCTGATTCCCGGCGGCTTCGGCATTCGCGGCATCGAGGGCAAGATCGGCGCCATCTCCTATGCCCGCAAGCGGAGGTTGCCGGTCCTGGGCCTGTGCCTCGGGTTGCAGTGCATCGTCATCGAGGCGGCCCGCTCAGCCGGGCTGACCGGGGCGAACTCAGCGGAGTTCGATCCGATGACACCCGATCCGGTGATCTCCACGATGGCCGACCAGCGCGACGCCGTCGCAGGAGAGGCCGATCTCGGCGGAACCATGCGGCTGGGGGCCTACCCGGCCAAACTGGACCCGGATTCCATTGTGGCGCAGGCCTATCAGACCACCGAGGTGTCCGAGCGCCACCGGCACCGCTACGAGGTCAACAACGAGTATCGCGACCGCATCACAAAGAGCGGGTTGCGGTTCTCCGGCACGTCGCCGGATGGGCATCTGGTCGAGTTCGTCGAGTACGGATCCGACGTCCATCCCTTCATCGTCGGCACCCAGGCGCACCCGGAGCTCAAGAGCCGACCCACGAAGCCACATCCGCTGTTCGTCGCGTTCATTGGCGCGTCGCTGAATTACAAGGCGGAGGAACGGCTGCCGGGCATGGACATTCCCGAGCACGCGAACGGAGCCGAGCATCCCGAGAAAGTCGGGCAACTGCTGCAAGAGCCAGCGACTCGTGGGTGAGCACGAGTTCGAGACGATCGGATCCGAAACCCTCTATATCGGAAAGATTTTCGCGTTGCGCGCCGACGATGTGCGCATGCCCCACGGCAACGTTGCGCGGCGCGAAGTGGTCGAACACTATGGCGCGGTAGCAGTCCTCGCCCTCGACGACGACCGCAACGTCGTGCTGGTCTACCAGTACCGCCATCCGCTGGGACGGCGGCTGTGGGAGCTGCCCGCGGGCCTGCTCGACGTCGGCGGTGAACCACCGCACATCACCGCCGCCCGCGAGCTCAAGGAAGAAGCGGGGCTGGCCGCGACGGAGTGGAAGACGCTTATCGACCTCGACTCCGCGCCTGGTTTCTCCGACGAGAGTGTCCGCGTGTACCTGGCGACAGGGCTGACCGACGTCGGGCGGCCCGACGCCCACGACGAGGAGGCGGACCTGACACTGCGCTGGTTCCCGCTCGACGAGGCGGTACGCATGGTGCTCGACGGCGAGATCGTCAATTCCCTTGCGGTGGGTGGAATCCTGGCTGCGCACACCGTCACCGACCCGGCCGCATTGAGACCCGTCGACGCACCGTGGACCGACCGGCCCACGGCCTTCGCGCGCCGAAAGGGGCACTGATGACCACTTTCCGGTCCGCCCTCGACGACCAACTGCAGGGCTACCTCGACCACCTGACCATCGAGCGCGGCGTGGCCGCCAACACGTTGAGCTCCTATCGCCGCGACCTGCGCCGCTATGCCGAGCACCTGGCGGAGCGCGGCATCGACGAGCTGGCCAAGGTCACCGAGACCGATGTCACTGAATTCCTCGTGTCGCTGCGCCGCGGCGACCCCGACACCAAGACCATGCCGCTGTCTGCGGTGTCTGCGGCCCGTGCGGTGGTGGCTGTGCGGGGACTGCACCGCTTCGCCGCATCCGAGGGGCTGACCGAGATCGACGTCGCGCGGGCGGTCAAGCCGCCGACTCCCAGTAGGCGGCTGCCCAAGAGCCTGACCATCGATGAGGTGCTGGCCCTGCTCGAGGGCGCAGGCGGCGACAGCGAAGCCGACGGACCGCTGTCCCTGCGCAACCGCGCCCTGCTGGAGTTGTTGTATTCGACCGGCGCCCGGATCTCCGAGGCGGTCGGGCTCGATGTCGACGACATCGACACCCATGCCCGGTCGGTGCTGCTGCGCGGCAAGGGCGGTAAGCAGCGGCTGGTGCCGATCGGCAGGCCCGCCGTCACCGCGCTCGATGTCTATCTGGTGCGTGGCCGTCCCGACCTGGCCCGCCGCGGCCGGGGCACCCCTGCGATCTTCCTCAATGCCCGCGGCGGGCGGCTGTCGCGGCAGAGCGCGTGGCAGGTGTTGCAGGACTCCGCCGAGCGGGCCGGCATCAAAGCGGCGGTGTCGCCGCACGTGCTGCGGCATTCGTTCGCCACGCATCTGCTCGACGGCGGCGCGGACGTCCGCGTCGTGCAGGAGTTGCTTGGCCACGCATCGGTGACGACGACGCAGATCTACACCATGGTCACGGTGCACGCGTTGCGTGAGGTATGGGCAGGCGCGCACCCGCGGGCGCGCTGAACGGTCGGGCGCCCTCGATCGTTGGGGGAATGTGAACGAACAACACGTCGTGGTGATCGGCGCAGGTCCTGCGGGGATCGCGATGGCGATCAGCCTGCAGGACCGCGGCATCCGCCCGCTTGTCGTCGATCGCGCCGGCGAGGTGGCGGCGTCCTGGCGCACGCGATATGACCGGCTGAAGCTGAACACGGGCAGGCCGTTCTCCCATCTTCCCGGCCGGTCCTATCCGAAGGGCACCCCGACGTTCCCGACCCGCGACCAGGTGATCGAGCACTTCGACCACCACGCGCGTCAGGCCGCCGTTCCACTTCAACTCGACACGGCGGTCAACCGCATCGATTCGCGACCAGGCGGATGGCGACTGCACACGTCCGATGGAGACATCGATGCCCGCCACGTCGTGGTCGCGACCGGGCTGATGCACACGCCGACCACCCCCCAATGGTCCGGTGAGTTCACCGGCGAGGTGCTGCACTCGTCGGAATACCGCAACCCGACGCCGTATATGGGCCGACGGGGCCTGGTCGTCGGCTCGGGCTCGTCGGGCATGGAGATCGCGCACGACCTCGCCACGGGTGGCGCGGCCAAGGTGTGGATGACGGTCGAACCCCGCCGAACATCATGCTGCGCGGCGGGCCCGCCGGCCTGCCCGGCGAGGTCATCGTGCTGCCGCTGTATTACGCGCCGAAGCGGCTAGCCGACGGGATGGCCAGGCGGGCCCGCGCGCAGGTCATCGGCGATCTGTCAGAGTTCGGATTGCCGGTGCCCGCCGAAGGGCCGTTCACCGTGTTGGCACGGGCCAACCGCCCGCCGTCCCTGGTGGACATCGACGTGATCGACGCGATCCGGGACGGCTCGATCGAAGTGGTGGCCACGGTCGACGGCTTCGACGACGGCGCGGTCCGTCTGGTCGACGGCGGGCGGCTCGACCCCGACGTGCTGGTCTGCGCGACCGGCTACCGACAGTGACTCGAGCCGCTGGTGGGTCACTTGGGCGTGCTCGATGATCGCGGCGTGCCGAAGCTCAGCGGCGACTCACCCGCCGCACCCGGTCTGTGGTTAATCGGGTTCACGGCGCGGCCGCACTGATCCGCTTCGTCGGCAAGCAGTCGCGGCGGCTCGCCAAGAAGATCGCGAAGGGCTAGCCGAGCAGCTCCGACTCAAGGACGACATCGGGCAGCAGCGTCTGATACTCGGCGTGGGTTTTGTGCTCGACCGTGTCGAAGAGCTTGCCCTGCTGCTGGTTCATGAATTCGCGGTACTTCGGCGAGCCCGGAAAGCCGATGTTGTCGGCGACCACGATGGATCCGCGGTGCAGCCATCCGCGGTCCAGGATGCTCTGAAGGTCGGGCAGGTAGGCGCCCTTGTCGTGGTCGATGAACAAGAAGTCGAGCTTGCCGGCGGCCAAGCCGTGCTCGTTGGCAAGGGAGTCGAGTGTTCGGCCGCCGTCGCCGATGGTGCCGACCACGCAGGTCACCCGGTCCTCGACGCCGGCGTGCGCCCAGATGCGCCGCGCCACGTCGGCGTTGGCCTCCGCGAGTTCGACGGAGAACACCTTGGCCGACGGCGCCGCACGGGCGATCCGCAGCGAGCCGTAGCCGCAGTAGGTGCCGAGCTCCAGAGCCACGCCGGGGTTGGCGCGCCGGACGGCGGCGTCGAGCAGCTCGCCCTTCTCGTCCCCGACGTTGATCAAGAACGACTTCTCATACGCGAACTGGTCCACCTTGGCGATCACGTCATCGATGTCGCCTTGACGTGCGTTGGCCACCACATAGTCGGCAGCGGCCGCCTCTCGTCCGTCGCCGATCTGGCCGGTCTTGGTGAGTTTGCGAGCCCCGATCGCCAGCCGCCAGAACGACCAGCGCAGGAACGGCACCCGTTGCTTCAGAGTCATGATCGCCAGCCTATTCGGGCGGACTGGCCGATTGGGATCCACGTTGCCCGCGGGTCTGCCAGACCAGGCAGGTGCGCCCCGTTAAACTTGCCCGGATGTTCGGAATGCCTGTGGGGTGCGGGATCAGCGACGGACGGGCATGACCGACGAAGGGGGCGGCGCCGAACTGGGTTTGACGGGCCGTGCGCCACGGACAATTCCTGAGCCCAAGCCCAGGAGCGTGCACGGTCCCGCCAAGGTCATCGCGATGTGCAACCAGAAGGGCGGCGTCGGAAAGACGACGTCGACCATCAATCTGGGTGCCAGCCTGGCCGAGTTCGGCCGCCGGGTGCTGCTGGTGGACCTCGACCCGCAGGGTGCGCTGTCCGCGGGACTGGGGGTGCCGCACTATGAACTCGAGCACACGGTGCACAATCTGCTGATCGAGCCACGGGTGTCGATCGACGAGGTGCTGATCCACACCCGGGTTTCGGGCATGGACCTCGTGCCGAGCAACATCGATCTGTCGGCCGCCGAGATCCAGTTGGTCAACGAGGTGGGGCGCGAGCAGGCACTGGCCCGCTCGCTGTACCCGGTGCTTGACCGCTACGACTATGTGCTGATCGATTGCCAGCCATCCCTGGGTCTGCTCACTGTGAACGGGCTGGCATGTAGCGACGGCGTGATCATCCCGACCGAGTGCGAATACTTCTCGCTGCGCGGCCTTGCGTTGCTCACCGATACCGTCGAGAAGGTGCACGACCGGCTGAACCCGAAGCTATCCATCAGCGGCATCCTCATCACGCGCTTCGACACCAGGACGGTGAACGCCCGCGAGGTGATGGCCCGGGTGATCGAGCGGTTCGGCGACCTGGTGTTCGACACCGTCATCACCCGCACGGTGCGCTTCCCGGAGACCAGCGTCGCCGGCGAGCCGATCACGACCTGGGCGCCCAAATCCGGTGGCGCCGAAGCTTATCGGTCGTTGGCGCGCGAGGTCATCGACCGGTTCGGCGCGTGAACACAGAGACACAACCGGATCAGCAACAGAGCGGCTTCCAGGTCCGGCTGAGCAATTTCGAGGGGCCGTTCGATCTGCTGCTGCAGCTGATCTTCGGGCACCGCCTCGACGTCACCGAGGTGGCGCTGCATCAAGTGACCGACGACTTCATCGCGTACACCAAGGCGATCGGCCCGCTGATGGAACTCGACGAGACGACTGCGTTCATCGTCGTCGCGGCCACGCTGCTGGATCTCAAGGCCGCGCGGCTGCTGCCCGCCGGTGAGGTGCACGACGAGGAGGACCTGGCGCTGCTCGAAGTGCGCGATCTGCTGTTCGCGCGGCTGCTGCAGTACCGGGCCTACAAGCATGTCGCGGAGATGTTCGCCGAGCTCGAGGCCGCCGCGTTGCGCAGCTATCCGCGGGCGGTGGCGCTGGAGCAGCGCTATGAGGAGCTGCTGCCCGAGGTGATGCTTGGCGTCGACGCCGACAGCTTCG
>JAVRPX010000222.1:0-10264 GCA_032161985.1 Mycobacterium sp. | reverse complement strand
ACCGAAACCGGTCGCGATGCATCAGAGCGGCCCTGGTCATCGGGATCCGCGCCCGATACGGCACCCGCACGTACGAATGCAGCCGGATCACCGACGGCACAGTGATCGACCTGCTGGCCGAGTGGATCACGGGGCCGTTCGGATCGTCGTGCACCACGGTCGCCTTGCCGCACATAAGCATGATGACCGCCCGCCTCATCGGCAGAGCGGTCAACGGTTCGTACGTGGAATTGAGAAGCAGCACACGACGGCGCCCCCAGATGGAGCCGTCGTGGGTCGTACTCGGCGGATGAGAATCGACGCTGTGCAGCACCCGCGTCTGGGCATGCGTCATCGCGACCCCAGATAAGCCCGGCGCGGCCCCGTGATGCCGGTGGCCGTGGCTCTTCTTGCGATGCGCCATACGTCCTCCGACCGACAGTCCACCATGGATTGGGGTCGATCGCATAACAAATTGGTTCGTGTCCGCAGGTCAGTCCCGTGAACATACGGTGACGCGACCGGCTGACCGGGGTCTTCGCCACCCACAGGCACAATGGTGCCGTGACACAGCCGGAGCAATCGTTCTATGACGCGGTGGGCGGCCACGACACCTTCCACGCCATCGTGTCGCGGTTCTATCAGCTGGTTCGCGAGGACGAAATCCTGCGCCCGATCTACCCCGAAGACGATCTCGACGGTGCGGAGGAACGGCTGAGGATGTTCCTCGAGCAGTACTGGGGCGGACCACGGACCTACTCCGATCAGCGTGGCCACCCCAGACTGCGGATGCGCCACGCCCCGTTCCGGATCGGCTACATCGAGCGCGACGCATGGCTGCGCTGCATGCACACCGCGGTGGCGGAGATAGACTCGCGGACGCTCGACGACGAGCACCGCAAGGAACTGTTGGCCTACCTGGAGATGGCCGCGCATTCGATGGTGAACTCGCCGTTCTGATGACAACCTGGTGGTCGCACGCGCTGTTCTATCAGGTGTACCCCCGTTCGTTCCGTGACAGCGACGGTGACGGCGTCGGCGATCTCGACGGGGTCACCGCCAAGCTGGATTACCTCGAGGCGCTTGGCGTCGACGCGATCTGGCTCAATCCGGTGATGGTCTCGCCGATGGCGGACAACGGCTACGACGTGGCCGACCCCCGCGATGTCGACCCGCTGTTCGGCGGGATCGAGGCGCTGGACCGGCTGACGGACGCCGCTCACCGGTTGGGCATGAAGGTGACGATGGACCTGGTGCCCAACCACACCAGCTCTGCGCACCCCTGGTTCCAGGCCGCACTGGCCGCCAGCCCCGGCAGCGACCAGCGTGAGCGCTACATCTTTCGCGACGGCTCCGGCCCCGGCGGCATTCAGCCGCCGAACAACTGGGTGTCGATCTTCGGCGGCCCCGCATGGACTCGGGTCGTCGAGGCTGACGGCAACCCTGGCCAGTGGTATCTGCACCTGTTCGACGCCGAGCAGCCGGACCTGAACTGGGACAACCCCGAGGTCTTCGAGGACCTCGAGAAAACACTGCGGTTCTGGTTGGAACGCGGCATAGACGGGTTCCGGATCGACGTCGCGCACGGCATGGCCAAGCCGCCCGGGCTGCCCGACATGGAAGTCATCGGGGCCGAAGTACTCCTGGCCGACATGGATGACGACCCACGGTTCAACAACGACGGCGTGCACGAGATTCACCGGCAGATCCGCAGAGTGTTCGACGACTACCCGGACGCCGTCGCGATCGGCGAGGTGTGGGTGTACGACAACGAACAGTTCTCCCGGTATGTCCGGCCCGACGAGCTGCACCTCGGCTTTAACTTCCGGCTGTTGCGGGCGGAGTTCGATGCGGCCGATATCCGCGGGGCCATCGAAAACTCCTTGGCCGCGGCGGCGATCGCGGACGCGACACCGACCTGGACGCTGGCCAATCACGACGTCGACCGCGAGCCAACCCGCTACGGCGGCGGGCAAATCGGGCTGGCCCGCGCGCGTGCGATGGCGCTGGTGATGCTCGCGCTGCCCGGGGCGGTGTTCATCTACAACGGCGAGGAACTCGGACTTCCGAACGTCGACCTGCCCGACGAGGCACTGCGGGACCCGGTGTGGGAACGATCAGGACACACTAGGCGAGGACGCGACGCCAGCCGGGTGCCGATGCCGTGGGAGGGCGACGCTCCCCCATTCCGATTCTCCGACAATCCCGACACCTGGCTGCCACCTCCTCCCGAATGGGCGGCGTTGACGGTGGACAAGCAGATAGCCGACTCCGAGTCGACGCTGTCGTTTTTCCGCCGGGCGATCGAATTGCGGCGCAACCACTTAGAATTCAGTGGTTCGGCAGTCGAATGGCTCGACTCTCCTTCAGACGGTCTGGTGTTCCGGCTCAATAGCGGATTGGTGTGCGCGCTGAACGCCGGCCGCCACGCGATGGCCCTGCCCGACGGTGAGGTGTTGTTGGCGAGTGGCCCGTTGGCCGACGGCAAGCTACCGCCGAACACCGCCGCGTGGCTGGTCTAGTTTTCCTCGCGAGCAGACGCAAAAGTCCCCCGACACGCCCGAAAATGGGTGCTTTTGCGTCTGCTCGAGCTGAAAGGGTTAGCGCAGGACCAGCGCGGGGTCGCCGCGACGGCGGTACACCGAACCGAAGCGTGCGTCGATGCGCAGCCAGGCCGGGAGCGCGCGTACCCGCACGATCTCGTCGGCGGCGACGGTCTGCGGGTCCAGACCCGCTGCCTCCGACTGCGGCAGGAAACCCATTGCGGTCAAGGCGAATACGCAGCGCATCGGGATACCGATGCTGGTGTCCCCTGAGCTGACCGCAACGACCTCCTGATCCAGCAAGGACGCCGGCGGCCCGTGCGTGCTCGAATGTTCCTTCGCCAGGGCAACGCCTCTCTGAGCAAGCTCGAGCACGGCGCGGGCGGGCACGTCGTCGAGGTGGACGAAGCCGGTTTCGGGCGGCAGGGCGCCGCGCCACGCCGAGTCCATCGGAAATCCGGTCGCGACGTAGCCGCTGCGGTCCATCGCCGTCAGCCCGGCTGTGAGCGCATCCGCGCCTGCGCACAGGTCCGCGGGCCGAATCCGTCCACCGACCACCCGGCTGGCCAGCACGTCGAAACCGGTTGCCACCCAGGCGACCACAAGGCCGCCGACACGCTCACGTAGCCGCACTACGGCGGCGTTGTCGAGCCGCAACGCCCGCTCGGTGAACGTCGCCAGGTCCTCGCGGTGCGTGGCGTCGTCGAGCCAGATACCGCGTTCGGGTTGGGTCATCGCATCCAGTGCTGAAGGTAATCACGCTGCGCGGGCGAAAGCCGTTCCAGCCGTTGCTCCTTGATGTGGACGGCGGCCAGCTGCGTCTCGGCGATCACCGACGGCTTGGTGTCCGACGTTGCGTGTGCCGGGCGCACTTCGTAGCCGATCGTGAAGTCGACGGCGCGCACCCGTTTGGCCCACATCGTCACCTGCAGCGGCGAGTCAACCAGCCGTAGCTGGCCCTTGTAGGAGATGTGGACGTCGGCGATCAGCAGACCGATCGTCGTGATATTCGCGCCGAAAGGTTCACGCAGAAAAGGAATTCTAGCCTCTTCGAGGATGGTGACCATCGTGGCGTGGTTGATGTGCTGGTACATGTCGATGTCCGACCAGCGCACGTGCACCGGCGCGACAAACCCTGTCGTCACCCAGTTTGTCCTGTCCCGCTCGTTCGCGTCATGCTGCGGATCTGCCGCGCCGCCACCGACAACGTCGCCAGGTCGAGTTCGCCGCTATCGTAGATCTCGGTCAGCGTGCGCTGGGCCCGGGTCACGCGAGAGCTGTTCGTCGTCTCCCACTCGGCGATCTTCTCCTCGCCGCTCTCGTCGGGCTCACCCACGGCCAGCACGTCGAAGCACAGCGCCCGCAGCGAACCGTAGATGTCGTCGCGAATCGCCAAGCGGGCCAACGAATGCCAGCGGTCATCGCGAACGAGTCGGGACACCGCGGTCAGCAGACCGTCGGTGCCAAGGCGATCCATCAGTGCGAAATAGGTGTCGGCGACCTCAGCCGGATCGCGGTCGACGATATCGGCGATGTCGATCACGTCGAGCAGGCTGTACTGGTACAGCCCGGTCGTGACCATGTAGGCAAGGTCGTGCGAGACGCCCTGCGCGCTGAAGTCGCGTGCTTCCTTCTCGACAATGGCTTTGTCGTCACCGCGCAGCCACTCCGACATCCGCGGGGTCAGCACGCGGACCTTCTCGGCGAACCGGTTGATCTCGGCGCCCACCGCAAGAGGCTGGGGACGGTAATTGAGCAGCCAACGTCCCGCGCGGTCAATGAGCCGCCGTAGGTCAAGAGTCATCCGATCAGAGACCGCGACCGGTATGTCCGCGGCGCGGATCTGGCGCCACACTTCGCCGATACGGAAGATCGCGTCGGTGGCCACGTAGCTACGCACAGCGTCGACCGGGCCGACCCCGACGTCTTCGGAGATCCGATAAGCGTAGGAGATCCCGCTGGTGTCGACGAGGTCGTTGACCAGCATCGTGGTGACGATCTCCCGGCGCAGCTGATGCTGGCGGATATCGCTGGTGAACTGGTCGCGCAGCTTGGACGGGAAGTACCACGGCAGCCGGGAGGCAAAAACCTCCTGGTCGGGCAGGTCGGTGGCAAGTAGCTCGTGCTTGAGCACCAACTTGGTGTGAGCCATCAGTGTCGCGAGTTCGGGTGATGTCAGCCCGATTCCGGCTTCGGTTCGGCGCCGGATCTCCTTCTCCGACGGCAGCGCCTCGAGCTCGCGGTTGAGCCCGTGGTCTTTGACGAAGTCCTTGATCATGCGGGCATGCACGGGCAGCAGGCTGGCGGCGTTGGCGCGGCTGGTACCCATCAGATCGTTTTGATCCTCGTTGTCGGCCAGCACCAGCCGGCCGACCTCGTCGGTCATCGACACCAGCAGCGCGGTCCGGTCCTCGGCCCTGACCTTGCCTGCGGTGACCAGCGAGTCTATGAGGATCTTGATGTTGACCTCATGGTCGGAGCAGTCGACACCGGCCGAGTTGTCCAGTGCGTCGGTGTTGCAGCGGCCGCCGGCCAAGTTGAACTCGATGCGACCCAACGAGGTCACGCCCAGGTTCCCGCCTTCGCCGATCACCTTGGCGCGCACCTGGTTTCCGTTCACACGGACCGGATCGTTGGCGCGGTCACCGACGTCGGCGTCCGACTCCGTCTCCGCTTTGATGTAGGTGCCGATTCCGCCGTTGAACAGCAGGTCGGCCGGAGACTTTAGGACCGCCTTGATCAGGTTCGGAGGTGTCATCTCCCCGACGTTGTCCGCGATGCCGAGCGCGGCACGGACCTGCGGGCTGATCGGGATGGACTTCTGTTCGCGGCTGTAGACCCCGCCGCCCTCGCTGATCAGCGTCCGGTCGTAGTCCTCCCAGCTGGACCGCGGAAGGTCGAAGAGTCGTTTGCGCTCAATCCAGGATGTCGCGGCGTCGGGATTGGGGTCGATGAAGATGTGTCGGTGGTCGAACGCGGCCAAAAGTCGGATGTGTTTGGACAGCAGCATGCCGTTGCCGAACACGTCGCCGCTCATATCGCCGACGCCGACCACGGTGAAGTCCTCAGTCTGCGTGTCGACGCCCATCTCACGGAAGTGGCGCTTGACGGCCTCCCACGCACCCTTGGCGGTGATACCCATCGCCTTGTGGTCGTAGCCGACCGAACCGCCCGAGGCGAACGCATCGCCGAGCCAGAAGCCGTATGACGCCGCGACCTCGTTCGCGATGTCGGAGAAGGTTGCGGTGCCCTTGTCGGCCGCCACAACCAGATAGGCGTCCTCGCCGTCGCGGCGCACCACATCTGGCGGGGTGACGACGTTCCCGGTGGACTTGTCGACGTTGTCGGTGAGGTCCAGCAGCCCGGCGATGAACAGCTTGTAGCACGCCACACCCTCGTTGCGTTGGGCGTCGCGATCTGCTGCGGCATCGCCGGTGGCAACCGGAGGTGATTTGACGACGAAGCCACCCTTGGCTCCAACCGGGACGATCACCGCGTTCTTCACGGCCTGCGCCTTGACGAGGCCCAGGATCTCGGTGCGGAAATCCTCACGACGGTCCGACCAGCGCAGGCCGCCGCGCGCCACGTGCCCGAACCTCAGATGTACGCCCTCCACCCGCGGCGAGTACACGAAAATCTCGAACTTCGGCCGAGGTAACGGCACTTCGTCGATCAGGCCTGGGTTGAGCTTGACCGACAGCACGTTCTGCTGACGCGCTGAATCCGGGCTGCTGACAAAATAATTGGTCCGCAGCGTGGCCTGGATCATCGACGCGAAGGCCCGCAGCACGCGATCGGTGTCGAGGCTGACCAGTGCATCGATGTCTGCTGCAACCGCGGCGGCGGCCGTTTGTGCGTCGCGGCGCCGCGTCTCGTCCGAGGGATTCGGGTCGAACAACGCCTGGAACAACTCAACGAGCGAGCGAGCGGTGCCGGCGTTGTCGTTGACTACCGTTTCGATGTGGGACTGACTGTACGGAAAACCCGCCTGCCGCAGGTATTTCGCATACGTGCGCAGCACGACCACCTGGTTCCAGGTCAGGCCCGCCCGCAGCACCAGCTCGTTGAACCGGTCGACTTCCATTCGACCATGCCATATCGCGGTGACCGCGTCGGCGAACCGCTGGGCCATCGCCACGCGTTCGGGGCCCGCAGGCGGCGTCGGGATGTTGGGGTGCGGCGAAATCTTGAACTGGTAGATCCAGACCGGCAATCCATCGGCGCGGGTCACCGTGAACGGGCGCTCCTCGAGCACCACCACGCCCATGGACTGCAGCATCGGCAGCAGTTGGCTCAGTGACGCCGACCGCCCACCCAGGTACCAGGTGAGCTGAGCGACCCCATCGGCGCCGCGGTCACCGAGCACCAGTTTGACCGTATTGTCCTGCAGTTCTTCGATGATCGCGATGTCCTTGATCGCGTCTTCTGGCGCGAAAGCCTGCTTATAGACCTCCGGGAAGGCCGACGAGTAGTGCTCGGCCACGACCTGGCTGATCGAGCCGGTCTTCACCGCGCCCATCAGCCGGTCACCCCACGTCCTGGCGGCCTCGGTGAGCAGGTCCTGGATTCGGGTCTCGTTTTCGAGGGAGACATCGATGTCCGGCTGACGGGAACCCTCGGGCAGTCGAACCGTGAAATGCACTACCGCCCAAGGTGACTCGCTTACTCGCGCGGCGTAATCGATGCTCACTCCGCCCAGCTCGCGGACCAGGATGTCCTGCATCTCCAGCCGCACCGCGGTGGTGTATCGGTCGCGCGGGAGATACACCAGGCACGACACGAAGTGAGCGAGTTGATCGGCGCGCATGAACAGCAACGTCCGGCGCCGCGAACCGAGATCGACCACCGCCATCGCCATGTCCAGCAGATCCTTGGCAGAAAGCGCGAAGAGCTCCGAGCGCGGGATGGTCTGGATGATGTCCAGCAGCAGTTGGCCGGGATGGCTGGGATCGCGGTGCGCAATCGCGAGCGCATCGTTGACGCGTCGTGAAATCAGGGGGATCTCAAGCACATTGGCGTTCATGGCGGCCACCGTGAACAATCCGACGAAGCGATGCTCGATCGCCGTCCCGCCGACGCGTTCGCGGACCACCACGATGTACGGGTAGGCGCCGTAGCGCAGGAAGCTGGGCATGGTGGCTTGCGCCAGCACCAGCAGATCGTCGCTTTCCGTGAGTTGCGGGAGCACGTCGGTGCGCAGCCGCAGCACACCGAGACGACTGGATGGATCGACCGAGGCATGACCGTCGCGGACCTGGCAGCGCTGGTAGCCCAGCAGCACGAAGTGCCCATCGGCCAGCCAGCGCAGCAGCGCCGCGACGTCCCTGCGGTCGGAGCCGGGGAACCGGCCCTCGGGATCGGAGTCGAGTTCGGCCGCCAGACTGCGCAGCATGGCCGCCATCGACGCGGAGTCCAACGCCACCTGGCGGGCGTCGGCCAGCACGCTGGGCAGCAGTCGCTTGACCTCCTCCACCGCCTTGGGGTTGACCGATTCGGCCAGCTGGACATGGATCCACGTCTCGTCGATGCCGTCACCGAACGGGGCGTCGGAGGCAGGCTCGATCTCCAGCAGTTCGCCGCTGGGCCCGCGCCGCACCCGGAACACCGGGTTCATGATCGCCTTGTAGGCCACCCCGAGCCGGTGCAGCAGCACGGTGACGGAGTCCATCAGCATCGACGCGTTGTCGGTGACGATCTGCAGGGCGGGACCGAATCCTGCCGGGTCGTCGTCGAGGTAAACGGCAACCTGGGTCTCGCCGAAGGACCGGTGCTGACCGAGGCGGCAGTGCGCCTCCACCAGGGCCGGCGACGTCAACCTGCCCAACGCCGTCCGGTCCACCGGCGCGGTCACCGCCGAGTCGGCGCCTGGCGCGTCTCCGTGGGGCCCGCGGTAGGTCGCCATGTAGGCCCGCGCCAGCCTGGCGATGGTGCCCTGGCTCAGCGGCGGTGAGTCGGTGGATCCGTCGACGCCTGTGCCCGTTCCCGGGTTGACCTCCATCGCACCGCTCCTACTCACGCCGGCGTGCCGGCGCTGGCACGCAAAAGCGACACTAGTCGCGTGTGAGCCGGCGGTGGGTCACCCTGTGCGGACGGGCCGCATCGATACCAAGCCGTTCCACCTTGTTCTCCTCGTAGCCGGCGAAGTTGCCTTCAAACCAGAACCATTTGGCCTCGTTGTCGTCGTCGCCCTCCCACGCCAGGATGTGCGTGCAGGTGCGGTCGAGGAACCAGCGGTCGTGCGAGATCACCACCGCGCAGCCCGGGAAGTTCTCCAGCGCATTCTCCAGTGACGACAGGGTCTCCACGTCGAGGTCGTTGGTCGGCTCGTCGAGCAGGATCAGGTTGCCGCCCTCCTTGAGGGTGAGCGCCAGGTTGAGCCGGTTGCGTTCACCGCCCGATAGCACGCCGGCCGGTTTCTGCTGATCGGGGCCCTTGAAGCCGAATGCGGAGACGTAGGCCCGCGACGGGATCTCGTTCTGGCCCACCTCGATGTAGTCCAGCTTGTCCGACACGACTTCCCACACCGTCTTCTTGGGATCGATGCCCGCCCGGGACTGGTCGACGTAGCTGAGCTTGACGGTCTCGCCCACCTTGACGACGCCGCTATCCGGCTGCTCAAGCCCGACGATCGTCTTGAACAGTGTGGTCTTGCCGACACCGTTGGGTCCGATGACGCCCACGATGCCGTTGCGGGGCAGCGTGAAGGACAGGTCCTTGATCAGGGTGCGCCCCTCGAAGCCCTTGTCGAGATGCTCGACCTCGACAACGACGCTGCCGAGTCTCGGGCCCGTCGGGATCTGGATCTCCTCGAAGTCGAGCTTGCGCGTCTTCTCTGCTTCCGCGGCCATCTCCTCGTAGCGCCCCAGGCGGGCCTTGCTCTTGGCCTGCCGGGCCTTGGCGCCCGACCGAACCCAAGCAAGTTCCTCCTGCAGCCGTTTTTGCAGCTTGGCGTCCTTGCGACCCTGCACCGCGACGCGCTCCGCCTTCTTCTCCAGGTAGGTCGAGTAATTGCCCTCATACGGGTAGGCGCGGCCGCGGTCGAGTTCGAGAATCCACTCCGCCACGTTGTCCAGGAAGTAGCGATCGTGAGTGACGGCAAGGATCGCGCCCTTGTACTCGGCGAGGTGCTGTTCAAGCCAGAGCACGCTCTCGGCGTCGAGGTGGTTGGTGGGCTCGTCGAGCAGCAGCAGGTCGGGCTTGGACAGCAGCAGTTTGCACAGCGCAACGCGGCGGCGCTCGCCACCCGACAGGTGGGTGACGGGCTCGTCGGGCGGCGGGCAGCGCAGTGCGTCCATCGCCTGCTCGAGCTGAGAATCGATGTCCCACGCGTCGGCGGCGTCGAGTGCCTCCTGCAGATGGCCCATCTCCTCCATCAGCTCGTCGGTGTAGTCGGTGGCCATCAACTCGGCGACCTCGTTGTACCGGTTGAGTTTGGCCTTGATGGCCACGCCGTCCTCGACGTTCTCGCGCACCGTCTTGGTCTCGTCGAGCTGGGGCTCCTGCTGCAGGATGCCGACCGTCGCGCCCGGCTGGAGGAGGGCGTCGCCGTTATTGGGGGTGTCCAGTCCGGCCATGATCCGCAAGACGCTCGACTTACCGGCCCCGTTCGGGCCGACGACGCCGATCTTCGCGCCGGGAAGGAAGTTCAGACTGACGTCGTCAAGGATCACCTTGTCGCCGTGCGCCTTGCGGACCTTCCGCATCGAATAGATGAATTCGGCCATGCCGTGGTGTTGCCTTTC
>JAVRPX010000221.1:0-2525 GCA_032161985.1 Mycobacterium sp. | reverse complement strand
GGCCAAAGCGTTGTACGCCGTGCAGGGCCGCATATCAGGTCAGCTGTTCAGCGGGAAGGTGACACAGGCAGCGTGGCGGAACAAACCATCGTTCTATGCGGTGTCGAAGTACGACCGCACGATCGATTCCGGTCTCGAGCGCTTCATGGCCGGTCGAATGAATGCCAAAACGATCGAGCTCGATGCGAGTCATCTGTCGATCGTCTCGAGGGCGAAGGAGGTCTCCGACCTTATTCTCGAGGCCACCGGGGTGTGACGAGCGCGCCGCCGAAGAGGCTTAGGCCAGCCATCGCGTCAGCCAAGGTCGAAGACGGTTTCAACGAGGACGACAAATGACAGGATTCCGACGACGCCGACGCACGCGGTGCCGCAACAATGAGTTGCTGGCTGGCGTGAGGGGCGACTAATCGCCCCGTGAATGGGTCCGGACAGGTCTGTGTCATTCACCGATTGTTTGGAGTTACGAACGGGCGACACCCACGAGGCCGCGAGCACGCCAGCGGCGCAACCGATTCCGGTCCTCGACAGCGTTGTCTCGACAACCCGAAGCGTCAGAGCCAAATCAGGCTTGGCTGGATAGGCTATTACGTCAACGCGACCGATGCCTCGGCGGTGTACACCAGGAAGGTCAGCGTCTCCTGTAGGTACAGCTGCACGGTGTCGGCATCGTGGTTGGTGTACCCGATCGACACGTCAGTGCCGAGCTGCAGGTCGAAATCACCGCCGCGCATGGTCAATACGAACGCGCCGTCGATGGCGGGCGCCCAGATGATGTCGCCGTCGACCAACCGGTTTATGTGCTCGAGGATCGGATAGCCATGATCGGAGGTCTCGCTTACTGCGGTGTACGCGTTGGCCGACAGCAGTACCGAGTATGGGCCGTCGACACCAGCCAACCGCAGCTCGGACAGCGCCTGGCTGATCACGTCGGGAATGTCGCGGGCGTCGGCCGGCATCGTCAGCGGCGGGTTCGAGCTGGTCCGCCGGATGCCCTCGATCGACGCGGCCGCATATCCCTCGAAGATCGCCCGGTCTTCGACGAACGCCAGTTTCTTGGCGGCGTCCTTGACTAGGTCCCAGTCGGAGCCCTTGGAACCGCGCTCCACGTCGTCGATCGCGGTGCGCGACAACGTGAACGGGACGCGCAGCCGCACCAGCGGTTTGGCTGCCCGCAGGTGGGCAACCACCCCGTCGGTCGGGGCCGCAACGTCAACCAGCCGGCCGGTGGTGACCTCCGCCCTCGTCGGTCCACCCGGCTCGCTGACGTCGACCACCCGCCGCCCGGCGATGTGCCGCTTGAACGTCCGCGTTGCCTCCAATTCGATTTCCGCCCAAGCGGCTTCGGTGATCGGAGCCAGATCGCGATACAGGTTGTTCATTGGCGGGTTCCTAATCGTTTAGTAGGGATGGGTTCCCGGTCGTTGAGCGGGTCTGTTCCTGGTGGGGTGTGCCGCCGGGTGATGCCTGGTGTTTCCCGTCGTTCGACGACTTCTGAAAGAACGGCGCGCCTGGCGGCAGACTCTGTCTGATGGTGGTGGGACGCCGTTGCCCGAGCCCGCCGCAGGGTTGACTTCCCGATGGTTGTTCCCGAGCCTTGAGCTCTTCGACAGAACAAGGTCCTGCGGCGTGCTGGAGTCACGGACGGCTAGTGAGATGACGGACCTTAGAGTCCCGCGATTAGGGCGCCGCGTGAGTCCACCGGTAACGGCACAACCATCGAGTGAAGGAGTGATGACACCTTGCCCCTGTTTTGTGGAATCGATTGGGCCACTGAACATCACGATGTCGCCGTCGTCGACGACGACGGGCGCGTGGTGGCCCGCGGCCGGGTCAGCAACGACGCTGCGGGGTTCGCGGCGCTGTTGACGCTGCTGGCCGAGGCCGGTGACAGCGCCGCCGATCCGATCCCGGTGGGGATCGAAACCGATCGCGGCCTGTGGGTGGCTGCCTTGCGCGAAACCGGCCGGGTGATCTATCCGATCAACCCGCTGGCGGCGTCGCGGTATCGGGCCCGGTATGCGGTGTCGGGGGCCAAATCCGATGCCACTGACGCGGTGCTGCTGGCCAATATTGTGCGCACCGACCCCGGCGCGCACCGCCCGCTGCCCGCCGACACCGAGGCCGCCCAAGCCATCCGCGTGCTGGCCCGCGCCCAGCAGGACGCGGTGTGGGCGCGTCAGCAGATCGGCAATCAGATCCGCGACCTGCTCAAAGACTTCTACCCGGCCGCACTGGCCGCCTTCGCCGACCTGCCCGACGGTGGGCTGGCCCGCCGTGACGCCCGTACCATCCTGGCGGCCGCACCCACCCCGGCGCAGGCCGCGAAACTGACCCCCGCCCGACTGCGCCGGCTGCTGATCAAAGCTGGGCGCAAACGCTACCTCGACCGCGACGTCGACCGGCTGCACGGGATCTTCGCCGACACCTACCTGCATCAGCCACCCATCGTGGAGAACGCCTTGGGCATCCAACTCACCGCGCTGTTGGGTCAATTCAACGCCGCCTGCGCCGCCGCCGACGAGCTG
>JAVRPX010000220.1:0-4298 GCA_032161985.1 Mycobacterium sp. | reverse complement strand
TGGTGCGGTAGATGTCGGCGATCGCCTTCCTCTTGTCGGCGTCTTCGACGAACACCCATTGCCAGCCCTGGGCGTTGGAGCCCGTCGGTGCCTGAAGCGCCAAGTCGAGACATTCCAGCAGCACCTCACGCTGCACCGGCTTCTCCAGATCCAGCCGCTTGCGCACCGAGCGCGTGGTGGTCAGGACGTCATCGAAGGACAGGTTCAAGGTCATTTCGCGAGACTACATTCGCTTCCATAGGTCTCCATAGGTCCCCGCGAGCGTGCGTGTTTGCCCGCCGACACGCCGCAATTTGCGAGCATTTTGCGCACGCTCGAGCTCGATCGAAGGTGCGCGCGATGTACGCAGTGGACGGCGTGTCGGCGTCCCGACACGCACGCTCGGCCATGGGTGATGGTGCGCGAAATGTATGGCTACGACGGCGTGTTGCCGTACAGACACGCACGCTCGCGGCGGTTCCTAGCGGAAATCGCGGCTGCGGGATGACACCCGCATCTCGAGCTTGCCCATCCTGTCGGCGACGACGGTGACCGCACCGCTGGCGTTCTGCACCTGACCGCGGATCAGCAGCGCGGACGCCGTCTGCGCCAGCCTGCGGTGCCGTGCCCACACACCGGGTGCGCACAGGACGTTGACCATCCCGGTTTCGTCCTCGAGGTTGACGAACGTGACGCCCTGCGCGGTCGCGGGCCGCTGCCGATGCGTCACCGCCCCGGCCACCAGCACCCGGGTTCCGTCGGGCACCGACAACAGCTGGTCGGCGGGCACGACGCCGATGGCGTCGAGGTCCTCCCGCAGGAACTGGGTGGGATAACTGTCCGGTGAAATGCCGGTGGCCCACACATCCGCGGCGGCCAACTCCAGTTCGGTCATGCCGGGCAACGACGGGATGTGCGACGACGACCCCACTCCCGGCAGCCGGTCCGGTCGCTGGGTGGCGGCCGCACCGGCCGCCCACAACCCTTCGCGGCGGGTGATCCCGAAGCAGCCCAGCGCCCCCGCGGTGGCCAGCGCCTCGGTCTGCGGTACGGACAGCTGCAGCCGCCCGGTCAGATTGAGCAGTGAACCGAACGGCCCGTTGGCCTTTCGCTCCTCGACGATCTGCTCGGCCAACTCGTCGCCGATGTGGCGGACACTGCCAAGGCCAAGCCGCACCTCCAGTCCTTCGTTCTCCAGCGTCGCGTGTGCGAGGCTGGCGTTGACGTCGGGTCCGTGGACGGTGACGCCGTGCCTGCGGGCATCGGCCACCAGCGACTGCGGCGAGTAGAAGCCCATCGGCTGTGCCCGCAGCAGCGCCGCGCAGAACGCCGCAGGGTGGTGCAGCTTGAACCACGACGAGTAGAACACCAGCGAGGCGAACGACAGCGAATGGCTTTCCGGGAAACCGAAATTGGCGAAGGCTTCCAGCTTCTCGTAGATCCGGTCGGCCACCTCGCCGGTGATGCCGTGCCGCTCGCGCATGCCGTCGTAGAACCGGCCACGCAGTCGGCGCATCCGCTCCGTGGAGCGTTTGGACCCCATCGCCCGGCGCAACTGGTCGGCCTCGGCGGCGGAGAAGCCGGCGCAGTCGACCGCGAGTTGCATGAGTTGCTCCTGAAACAGCGGCACCCCCAACGTCTTCCGCAGTGCGGACTCCATCGACGGGTGGTCGTAGGTGACGGGTTCCTCCCCGTTGCGCCGCTTGATGAACGGGTGCACCGACCCGCCCTGGATTGGCCCAGGACGGATCAACGCGACCTCGACCACTAGGTCGTAGAACACCCGCGGTTTGAGCCGCGGCAGCGTGGCCATCTGCGCGCGTGACTCCACTTGGAACACCCCGACGGAGTCGGCGCGCTGCAGCATCTCGTACACGGCGGGCTCGGACAGATCCAACTTCGACAGATCCACTGCGATGCCCTTGTGCTCGGCGACCAGGTCGATGACGTAGTGCAGCGCCGAGAGCATGCCAAGACCCAGCAGGTCGAACTTGACCAAACCGATTGCTGCGCAGTCATCTTTGTCCCATTGCAGCACGCTGCGGTTCTCCATCCGCGCCCATTCCACCGGGCACACGTCGGCGATCGGCCGATCGCAGATGACCATGCCGCCGGAGTGGATGCCCATATGCCGCGGCAGGTTGGAGATCTGCTTGGCCAAGTCGATCACGGCTTCCGGGATGTCCTCGACATGGGTTGACTCGGCCAGGTTTCCCCACTGGCTGATCTGCTTGCTCCACGCGTCCTGCTGACCCTGCGAGAAGCCCAGCGCGCGGGCCATGTCACGCACCGCGCTGCGGCCACGATAGGTGATCACGTTGGCGACCTGTGCGGCGTAGTCACGGCCGTAGCGGTCGTAGACATACTGAATCGCGTTCTCGCGCAAGTCGGATTCGATGTCGATGTCGATGTCCGGCGGCCCGTCGCGTGCCGGGGACAGGAACCGCTCGAACAGCAACTCGTTGGCGACCGGATCGACGTTGGTGACGCCAAGCGCATAGCAGACCGCCGAATTGGCCGCCGAGCCGCGGCCCTGCGCCAGGATGCCGTTGTCCCTGCAAAACCGGGTGATGTCGTGTACCACCAGGAAGTAGCCCGGAAAGGTCAGCTGCTCAATGATTTTCAGCTCATGCTCGATCTGCGCATATGCCCGTGGCGACCGCTCAGGCGGGCCATAGCGGTTGCGGGCGCCCTCCATGACCAGATGCCGCAGCCAGCTGTCCTCGGTGTGCCCGTCAGGGACGTCGAACTGCGGCAGCTGCGGAGCGATCAGCGCCAGTCCGAACGCGCACTGCTCGCCGAGGTCGGCGGCGGCCATCACCACCTCGGGACAATGAGCAAACAGCCGCGCCATCTCCTCCCCCGATCGCAGATGCGAGCCGCCCAGCGGCGCAAGGAAACCGGCCGCCTCGTCCATCGAGTTGCGGGCCCTGATGGCGCCCATCGCCATGGCCAGCCGGCCCCGCGACGGTTCGGCGAAGTGGGCGGCGGTGGTCGCGACGAGACCAAGACCGAACTTCGGTGCAAGCTCGGCAAGCGCGGCATTGCGCTCGTCGTCGAGAGGATGGCCGTGATGGGTCAGCTCGATGCTTACCCGGTCGGCGCCGAACCGATCCACCAGGTCGGCAAGCGCCTTGCTGGCGGCTTCCGGGCCGCCGGTGGAAAGTTCCTGCCGCACATGGCCTTTGCGGCAGCCGGTCAGGATGTGCCAGTGTCCGCCTGCGGCCTCGGTCAGCGCGTCATAGTCATAGCGCAGCTTGCCTTTCTCGCCGCCTGCCAGATGCGCGGTCGCCAGCTGTCGCGACAACCGTCGATAGCCCTCCGGCCCGCGGGCCAGCACCAGCAGATGAGGTCCTGGCGGATCGGGATCCTCGGTGCGGTCGCCACCGCCGAGTGACAGCTCCGCGCCGAACACCGTCTGCATTTCGAGTTCCTTGGCGGCCTCCGCGAACCGCACCACCCCGTAGAGCCCGTCGTGGTCGGTGAGCGCGATGGCCCGCAGATCGAGCCGGGCGGCCTCCTCGACGAGCTCCTCCGGCGTGCTGGCGCCGTCGAGGAAGCTGTACGCCGAATGCGCATGCAGCTCGGCGTACGGGACGGCCGAACCCGGCCGCTGCACATCCAGCGGTTCGTAGCTCCCCCGCTTACGTGACCATGCCGGGCTGTCGCCGCCGTCGCCCACTTGCTCGTCAATGGGCCACCCGGCACGGCGCGGCTTGCCGTTGAGCACCCGCTCCATTTCCGACCAGCTCGGCGGCCCGGTATGCCAGCCCATTCGGTCAGCATAATCGAACACATGTTCGAGCGCGAGTGCGATGATTTCCGCGTCCGCATCCGGTCAACACCTCAATGATGGGAACGAAGCCTTCGCACAGTGGTCACCTGCCGATCAACGGCCTGAACCTCTATCACGAGGTGTATGGCGAGCTCGGCAAGTCGACAGTGTCCCCCTTGCTTCTCATCCCCGGCGCGTTCATGGCCACCGACTCGATGTTGTCGTGGGTGGCGGCGTTCGCGGGCACACGCACTGTGATCATCTTCGATCAGCAAGGCCACGGCCGCACCCCGGATACCTCGCGCCCGATGTCATACGAACAGTTCGGCGACGATGCCGCAGAGTTGCTGCGCGCCTTGAATGTCGAGCGCGCGGACGTGATGGGCTACTCGCAGGGCGGCGGGGTCGCGCTGCAGCTCGCGATTCGTCACCCGGCACTCGTCGGCAAGCTGGTCTCGATGTCCGCCACCTACCGTCAGGACGGCTGGTATCCGTCGGTGCCCGAGGGAATCAAGGGCCTTAGCGCCAAGGAATTTGCCGGTAC
>JAVRPX010000219.1:0-4901 GCA_032161985.1 Mycobacterium sp. | reverse complement strand
TCGATGATGTAGATGCCGTTGCGGTCGGTGAAGATGAACCGCTTCATCTTGGGATTCCAGCGACGGGTCTGATGCCCGAAGTGGGTGACGCTGTCCAGCAGCTGCTTCATGGTCACTACGGCCATGGTTTGCCCAGCTTTCATTGTCGGTTGTCGTCCGGCGTCGGGTGATGCCGAACCCTGGTGCCTGCTGGTTGCCGGACCCGTCCGAAAACGGGACCGCCGGCATCCTGTTACGACCTTGACGAACCGGGTCGTGGTGCAGACACGCGAAGTCAGCCCGCTCAAGCGAGCTGCGGCTAGAAGTTTACACGCTGGACAGGGGTGCTTTTTCCACACCGGGCCCGCCATCCACAGCTTGGCCGTTCGGCCTGGATTCTTGCCACGGCGGCGCGCTGAGCTGGGAATATGCGCACGCTGGTGTTGATGACGGCCCTCGCGGTGGTCTGCGCGCCCCCCGCGGGGGCCGACGACGGTCGGCTGGACTGGCCGCTGCGGCCTCGACCAGCGGTGATGCGGGCGTTCGATGCGCCGTCGCCGAACTGGAACCGAGGTCATCGCGGCGTCGACCTGGCTGGGGTGCCTGGCCAACCGGTGTATGCGGCCGCCGCGGGCACCGTGGTGTACGCCGGTGAGCTGGCCGGGCGCACGCTGGTGTCGATCGCCCACCTCGGCGGGCTACGGACCAGCTATGAGCCGGTGCAACCGTCGGTGCGGGTCGGTCAGCTCGTCGACGCAGGGACGGCGATCGGCGAGGTCGCGGCCGGGCATGACGGCTGCGCCGCGGCCGCATGCCTGCACTGGGGCGCGATGTGGGGTGCGGCGTCTCGCGCGGATTACGTCGACCCGCTGGGCCTGCTCGCCAGCACGCCGATCCGCCTCAAACCGCTGCACCCGTGAGGGGCCTACCGTCGAAACCATGACCACCGATGCTCATCGCTCGCGTCCACTCCGGTTCGGCCTGCACACGGCGCTGCCCCGCGGCACGGAGTTCGGCGCATTCGCAAACTCGGTGCAGGACACCGGTTTTGACGTGCTGACCATCCCCGATCATCTGGTCGCATCGTTGTCGCCGTTTGCCGGTGCGACGGCCGCTGCGGCGGTCACCACACGCCTGCACACCGGAACACTGGTGTTGAACAACGACCTGCGCCATCCCGTCGACACCGCGCGCGAGGCCGTGACCGTCGCCGCCATCTCCGGCGGACGGTTCGAGCTGGGCCTCGGTGCGGGACACATGAAGGCCGAATACGACGCCGCAGGGCTCAGGTTTGACTCCGCTGGAAGACGGGTCGACCGGCTGATCGAATCCGTGAACGTGATTCGGCCGCTGCTTGCCGGCGAGCCCGTCGATGTCGATGGCGCGCACTACTGCGTACGGGCCGATGCGGGCGAACTCGTCGCCGATCCGGGTGTGCCAGTGCCCCTGCTCATCGGCGGAAACGGGACACGAGTGCTGCAGTTGGCCGGCCGCGTGGCCCACATCGCCGGGGCTGGCCGGTTTCAGCCACAACCGCGATGCGACCAAGGTCGAGCTGACGCACTTCGACGCCGGTGGTCTCGAAGACCGGATCGCGGTGGTGCGGGAGGCGGCGGGCGACCGGTTCGACGCCATCGAGCTGAATGCCCTCATTCAGTTCGTCGTTCACACCGACGACCGTCAAGCATCGGCCGGCGAGCTGGCTGCGGCCTTTGGCGGGATATCCCCGGAGTTCGTGCTCGATTCCCCGTTTGTCCTGCTCGGCACGCATGAACAGATGGCCGAAGCACTTGCCGAGCGCCAACAGCGGTTCGGCGTGAGCTACTGGACGGTGTTCGACGAATGGGTCGGCCGTGATTCGGCGATGCCCGACATCGCGAAAGTCATTGCACTGCTTCGCTAATCAGGCGCGTGGGTGAGCCTGATCGTGCACCGCACGCAGACGCGCGACCGAGACGTGGGTGTAGAGCTGCGTGGTGGCCAGAGTCGAGTGACCAAGCAGCTCCTGCACGACGCGCAGGTCGGCGCCGCCCTCGAGCAGATGGGTCGCGGCACTGTGCCGAAGTCCGTGCGGGCCGATGTCGGGAGCGCCGTCGACCGCGGCGACGGTCTGGTGCACGACGGTGCGGGCCTGCCGCGGGTCGAGCCGGCGGCCGCGCGCGCCCAGCAGCAGTGCCGGGCCCGAATCCGCGGTGGCCAGCTCCGGCCGGCCGTCGTCAAGCCAGCCCGTCAGCGCCGCCTGGGCCGGCTCCCCGAACGGCACCGTGCGCTGCTTGTTGCCCTTGCCGAGGACGCGCAGCAGCCGCCGCGACCGGTCGACGTCGCCGATGTCCAGCCCGCACAACTCGCTGACACGGATGCCGGTGGCGTACAACAACTCAACGATCAACTGGTCGCGCAGCGCGAGCGGATCACCTTGCTGGGCACCGGATTTCGCAGCAGCCATGGCATCGAGCGCTTGATCCTGCCTCAGCACTGCGGGCAACGTGCGTCTGGCCTTGGGTATCTGCAACCGCGCGGCCGGATCGTTCGAGAGCAATCCCCGACGCGTCGCCCACGCGGTGAAGGTCTTGACCGCCGAGGTGCGGCGGGCGAGCGTGGTGCGCGCCGCGCCTGCCGATGCCTGTACTGCCAGCCAGGATCGCAGGATCGGCAGGCTCAGCCTGTCCGGTCCGGGGTCGGGCACCCGTTCGGCCAGAAAGTCGAACAGCGAGCGCAGGTCACCCAGGTACGCGCGACGAGTGTGGTCGGAGCGGCCGCGCTCCAGCGCGAGATACTCGTCGAACTCCTCGAAAATCGCGTCCACTCCCCTACCGTCGCAGACCGCCGTCGCCGTAACCGTCAGGTGAGCGCGTGTGTCGCAGCATGGATTGACATGAACGGTGCTTGAGGTTTTACCGTCGCGAGCATGGAACTGTCCGATGGAGTCTGGCCCGATCGCCTTCCCGCGGTAGAGGTCCGAATCGCCCGTCCCACCGACAAGCTCGCCGAGGTTCTCGACTTCTATTGCAGGGACTTGGGCTTGCCCGAGCTTTTTCGGACCGCCGCGCACGGCTACCAGGTCGTGATGGTGGGCCTGCCGGGCGACAGGTATCACCTCGAGTTCACTTCCCACGACAACGGAAGTCCCGGCCGCGCACCGACCGACGAGAATCTTCTCGTCTTCTACTTCGCCACCGCGGACCAGATGTTCGATGTCGTTGCCCGACTCGGCGAATCCGGGCATGAACCGGTCGAGTTGGACAACCCGTGGTGGCGCGAGAACGGGGCGATTGCGTTCGCCGACCCAGACAACTGGCGAATCGTGCTGATGCCCAACCCGGTTCCACTGGCGGCGTGAGTCAGGTGACGCGCCGCAGTACGTCGGGTGTCAGAGCCTTGAGAGTTGGATAACCGTCGACAGCCATGATCAAGTCGGCCTCGGCAAGCAGGGAGCGCAGCACGTGCACCACGCCGTCCTCACCCCCGATGGCCAGGCCGTAGGCGTAGGGTCGCCCGACGCCGACGGCGGTGGCGCCAAGCGCCAATGCCTTGACGATGTCAGCGCCGCTGCGGATGCCGGAGTCGAACAGCACCGGAAGCCCGTCGGCGGCCTCCACGACCCCGGGCAGGCAGTCGACGGCTGGTATCCCGCCGTTGGCTTGGCGGCCGCCGTGGTTCGAGCAGTAGATGCCGTCGACGCCGCCGTCCTTGGCGCGCCGCGCGTCGTCGGGGTGACAGATGCCCTTGACGATCAGCGGCAGTTTGGTCAGCGACCGCAGCCAGGGCAGGTCATCCCACGTCAACGGATTGCCGAAAACCGAAATCCAGCGCAGCACCGCCGCTTGCGGATTCTCCTCGGGCGTCTGTTCCAGGCCTGCCCGGAACACCGGGTCGCTGGTGTAGTTCGACAGGCAGCGGCCACGCAGCTGCGGAAAGTTCGACGTCGCCAGGTCGCGCGGTCGCCAGCCGGGCACCCAGGTGTCCAGCGTCACGATGATGCCCTTGTATCCCGCGGTCTCGGCGCGCTGGACAAGGCTGGCGGCCAGTTCGCGGTCGGTCGGCGTGTAAAGCTGGAAAAAGCCTGGGGTATCACCGAATTCGGCGGCGATGTCCTCCATCGGATCCTCGGTCAGCGTCGAAATGACCATTGGCACACCGGTACGGGCGGCGGCGCGTGCCGTAGCCAGATCGCCATGCCCGTCTTGTGCGCACAAGCCGATGACGCCGATCGGCGCCATGAACACCGGCGACGGCAGCGTCATCCCGAACAGGTTCACCGACAGGTCACGTTCCTTGGCGCCGACGAACATCCGCGGCATCAGGCCCCAGCCGTCGAAAGCGGTTCGATTGACCCGCTGGGTTCGTTCGTCGCCGGCGCCACCGGTCACGTAGGACCACACCGACGGCGGCATCGCCGCTTCGGCCTTCGCCTCCCACTCCGCGTAGGACATCGGGAGCGACGGCACGATGCCGGACAGACCCTGCAGGTAGATCTCGAGCTGGTAATCGCCGAATGCCATGCGCCTAGCGTGCCAGCTCGGCACCGGGCCGCGTCAGCGGACCAGCCGCTGCGCCACCCCGGCGTACACCTCGCCGAGCTTGTGGGCGTCGCGGTGCTTTCGCGACGGGAACCACCGGCATACGTCGACGCACAACGATGAGATGGCCATCACCACCTCGTCGACGTTGTCGACGTGAAACTCACCAGCCGTCACCCCGCAGGCGACGATCTCCGTGATGACGTCGGTCGCCTGGTGCCGCAGCGGCGCGATCGTGCGGTAGTGGGCCTGCGTCAAGCCGTGCAGTTCGTATTGCACGACGCGGGCCAGCTCGTGGTTCTCGGCGTGCCAGGTGGCGAACGCCGCTACCACCGCGCGCAGCCGCTCGGTGCCGCTTGCGGCGGGGTCGTCGGCCTCCTTCAGCGCGGCCAGCAGGCTGCT
>JAVRPX010000218.1:0-6162 GCA_032161985.1 Mycobacterium sp. | reverse complement strand
ACTGGTCGCCCGAGGCGCCGTACGACGTGGTCACGGCTACACCCTTGCCCTCCGGTGTGGCGGCGAACGCCGGGATGATCTTGCTCCAGCCCGGCTCTGGCACGGCGTACGCGACGAGCGTCAGCGTGGTCTCGGCGGCCGGCGTTGAGCTGCCGCCAGCGACGTCGCTGGAGCCTCCGCCGCACGCCGCGAGCAGGGTCGCGGTGACGGCCAGGGCGGCGGCGGGGCGCCAGGACTTGCGGATGTTGAGCATTGGTGACCTTTCCTTGCAGGGGGGTTGAGACGGGCCCCGTTACGACGGCAAGGCGAAGGATCAGTATCTGGGCAATGAAGCAGCCGCTACCGACACCAAACCGCGGACGGGCGTGGAGTCAGCGACAACAGTGGACGTCTGCAACAGCGCACGTACCCACGGCAATGAGGGCCAAGATATGCCCCTCGGTACTGCCGGACGCTGCATGCATGGCGCGAAGAATAACAGAGTCTGGCAACGCGCTCAGTACGGCCTTACGCCCGCTTAACGCGTTAGCAGCCATGTGACGATCACCAACACCACCAGGATGACGAGCACCAAGGTCACCCGCGACCGGGGCAGCCCACTCATTCGGAGTCCTCGCGCTCGCGGCGCGCGCGCCGCAGCAGCCGGATCCCGTTGCCCAATGCCCCGTCGAGAACGATCGCGGTGCCGTACGCCAGCGCCAGCACGACGGGCATCACCACGGCGGTCTGGGCTACGAACGGCAGGCCGGATAGCCACAGTTCGACGCCGTCCCACCAATTGAGGAAGCCGCCCACCCGGCCAGCGTATTCGATGCGAAGATGGCCGAGTGGCGGCCGAAGCGGAGAGCACCACCTGCATCGTCGCCGGCGGCGGTCCCGCGGGAATCATGCTGGGCCTGCTGCTCGCCCGCGGCGGCGTCGAGGTCACCGTGATGGAAAAGCACGCCGACTTCCTGCGCGACTTCCGCGGCGACACGGTCCATGCCAGCACGCTACGACTCCTCGACGAACTCGGTTTGGGCGCGGATTTCGCTCGGATGCCGCACCGCGAAATCGAAACGTTGAACATGAAGATCCAAGGCACACCGGTCGAAATCGATCTGCGCCGAATTCCGGGTCCGCACAAGCACATTGCGCTCGTTCCTCAGTGGGATTTCCTCGAGCTGCTTGCGGCCGCCGCCGATAAGGAGCCGACGTTTCGACTGCTGCGCAGCACCGAAGTGCTCGCGCCGATAATCCGCGCGGGGACGCGGAAAGACAGAGTGATTGGTGTCAGCTTCCGCGACAACCTGGGGCAGGTGCGTGAGCTGTACGCCGAGTTGACAGTGGCCTGCGATGGGCGCTCATCGACGCTGCGCAACACAATGGGGTTGAGGCCGAGGAACTTTGGGGCGCCGATGGACGTCTGGTGGTTTCGGCTGCCGCGAAACGCCGACGATCCGCATGGCCTGGCCGGTGTGCTCGGCGCCGGCCACGCGTGCATCGCGATCGACCGCGGCGACTACTTCCAGATCGCCTACATCATCCCCAAGGGCCGCGATGCGGAGCTGCGTGCGCAGGGCATCGAAACGCTGCACCGCGGGGTGGTGACGCTGGTGCCCTGGCTTGCCGGGCGCGTCGAGACGCTCACGTCGTTGGACGACGTCAAGCTGCTGGACGTCCAGCTCAATCGGCTGCGGCGCTGGTACACCGACGGACTGTTGCTGATCGGCGACGCGGCGCACGCCATGTCACCGGTGGGCGGGGTCGGGATCAATCTCGCCGTCGCCGACGCGGTGGCGGCCGGCCGCGCACTGGCAGGCCCGTTGCGCCGCGGCAGCGTCTCCACCAGGCAGTTGGCCCGCGTGCAGGCGCGGCGGTGGTTGCCCGCCGTGCTGGTCCAGTCTGTCCAGCGAGTCATCCACAGCCGAGTCATCGCGGTCGCCGTTCCGGCCGGTCAGCCCGCTAAACCGCCGCTTTTGGTGCGAATCGCCAATAAGGTGCCTGCGCTGCGCACCGTGGCGGGATATGCCGTCGCGATCGGTCCACTGCCCGAACATGCGCCGGAGTTTGCCCGGCGCTGAGCCGAATGCCGCAGGACACGCACCCACACGAGTAGACGCCGGACCTCTCGGCAGTCGATGATGTCGGAATGGTCCTGCAAGACACCGAGCCTTCCGACGGGGCGTCGAAGGCCATCGAGGCCGACAACGGGTCCAGGCCCGCTCATGTCGGCGAGTCGGAAGCCCCGTTCACCGTCACGGCACCGGTGCCGTACGTCTCCACCGGGTCGTTGCGGAATCCCTTTCCGCCGATCGCCGATTACGCGTTCCTGTCCGACTGCGAGAACACCTGCCTGATCTCGTCGGCAGGCTCGGTGGAATGGCTGTGCGTCCCCCGCCCCGACTCCCCCAGCGTGTTCGGCGCCATCCTGGACCGCGGTGCCGGCCATTTCCGGATGGGCCCATACGGGGTGTCCGTGCCCGCCGCACGCCGCTACCTGCCGGGCAGCCTGATCCTGGAGACCACCTGGCAGACCCACACCGGCTGGGTCATCGTCCGCGATGCCCTGGTGATGGGGCCGTGGCACGACATCGAAACCCGGTCGCGCACACATCGACGCACCCCGATGGACTGGGACGCAGAGCACATCCTGCTGCGCACCGTGCGCTGCGTGAGCGGCACCGTCGAGCTGGTGATGAGCTGCGAGCCGTCGTTCGACTACCACCGCAACAACGCCACCTGGGAGTACTCGGCGCAGGCGTACGGAGAGGCGATCGCGCGGGCCAACAACGATCCCGACTCGCATCCAACCCTGCGAATCACCACCAATCTGCGCATCGGCTTGGAGGGCCGCGAGGCCCGCGCCCGCACCCGGATGAAGGAGGGCGACAACGCGTTCGTCGCGCTGAGCTGGTCCAAGCATCCGGCGCCGCAGACCTATGACGAGGCCGCGGACAAGATGTGGCAGACCAGCGAGTGCTGGCGGCAGTGGATCAACATCGGCGACTTCCCCGATCACCCGTGGCGGTCGTATCTGCAGCGCAGCGCACTGACGCTGAAGGGCTTGACGTACTCCCCCACCGGTGCCCTGTTGGCGGCGCCGACGACGTCGCTGCCGGAAACGCCTCAGGGCGAACGAAATTGGGACTACCGCTACGCCTGGGTGCGCGACTCGACGTTCGCGCTGTGGGGCCTCTACACACTGGGGCTCGACCGCGAGGCCGACGACTTCTTCGCGTTCATCGCCGACGTGTCGGGAGCCAACAACGGTGAAAGACATCCGCTGCAGGTTATGTACGCCGTCGGCGGGGAGCGCAGCCTCGTCGAAGAGGAACTGCATCATTTGTCCGGCTATGACAATGCGCGCCCGGTACGCATCGGCAATGGCGCCTATAACCAGATGCAGCACGACATCTGGGGCACGATGCTGGATTCGGTCTACCTGCACGCCAAATCGCGCGAGCAGATCTCCGACACGCTGTGGCCGGTGCTCAAACAACAGGTCGAGGAGGCCATCAAGCACTGGCGTGAGCCCGACCGCGGGATCTGGGAGGTGCGCGGCGAGCCGCAGCACTTCACCTCGAGCAAGATCATGTGCTGGGTGGCGCTCGACCGCGGCTCCAAGCTCGCCGAGCTTCAGGGCGAGAAGAGCTACGCGCAGCAGTGGCGCGTCATCGCCGAGGAGATCAAGGCCGACATCCTGGCCCACGGCGTGGACTCACGCGGGGTGCTGACACAGCGCTACGGGGACGAGGCACTGGACGCCTCGCTGCTGCTTGCGGTGCTGACCCGGTTCCTGCCCAACGACGACCCGCGAGTGCGGGCCACGGTGCTGGCCATCGCCGATGAGCTGACCGAGGACGGGCTGGTGCTGCGGTATCGCGTCGAGGAGACCGACGACGGATTGTCAGGCGAGGAAGGCACGTTCACCATCTGCTCGTTCTGGCTGGTGTCGGCGCTGGTCGAGATCGGTGAGATTCACCGGGCCAAGCACCTGTGCGAGCGGCTGCTGTCCTTCGCCAGCCCGCTGCATCTCTACGCCGAGGAGATCGAACCGCGCACCGGAAGGCATCTGGGCAACTTCCCGCAAGCGTTCACCCACCTGGCTTTGATCAATGCGGTGGTGCACGTCATCCGGGCCGAGGAAGAGGCCGACAGCTCTGGGGTGTTCGTGCCTGCTAACGCCCCGATGTAGTCAGCGCGCGACGGTATGGAGTCCTTCGAAGTAGACGGCGAAGTCGACTATGAGCGGTGCCGGCATGGCCAGCGCGACGGGCGTCAGCCGGCTGTTCAGGTCGTCGTGCGCCACACCCGTAATAACCCGTCCACCAAACCCATTCGATGTCGCTGGCACCGTCGCGGTCAGAAGCACGCCGTCGCGGCCCGGTTGCGGACGGACGTAGAACTCGGTGCCAGGCTCGATGGCGCCGATTATTTCGTGGCCGTCGGCGTCGACGATCGCAGCCGCCACCGCGGTCAGCGAAGCGCTGTCGGTCGCCTCCAGGCGGAACGGGCCCGCCAGGCCATCGACAACCGTCGCGTCATCGGAAAGGATTTCCGCTGCGACGGTATATTCGCGGGCTCGTCGCGCGCCGGCCAACAGATAGTCGTACAGGTGCACGATGCGGTCCGAGTTGCGGTATGTGGCGGAGCTGTTGAGCCAGAACCGGACCGCGCCGACTACGACGGCGGCATCGGCCAGGATGACGAGGCGGTAATACCTGTAGCCCTCGCCGCGGCGGCCGTGCCGGCTGCGTGACACGGTGCTGCCCACACCGAGCGCCTTGCGATGCGTGCCCTTCCCCGCCTCGACGTTCAATCCCGACGCGGTCACGTCGCACCAAGTGTGGCCGTCGACCGACTTCTGCAGAACAAGTGACACTGCGGTGCGCGACGCGAGTTCGACTGAGTAGCCGCCCAATTCGGGTTCTCCGTCGAAGGCGAAGAAAATGCCATTAGCGGTGCGCCGCTCAGCGACAGGCACATTCAGCGGGCGGTTGTCGAGGTTCAGGTCATTGGTGAAGTACCAGATCGCGGCCTGGGTCGCGGCGATGGCCTCGTGTTCGGCGATATTGCCGACGCCAAGCGGATAGCCGGCGGAGCGCAACCGGCGACTCAATTCTGCCGTCCCCAATGCCGGAACGGAGTTGCGCAGTATCCAGTCGACTTCCGCCTCGTGGGCGCGGGTGCGCAGGTTGGGCACGGCCGACCACGTCGCCGCGCGGTAGTGGGAGGGCTTGGTCGGGGCGTGTCCGGTGAAGTCCAGCGAGTACGCCTCGATGTTCGGGTTGAGCCGGATGAGGTCGGTGCGTGCTGACGAGCCGTCGGTGAACGTGATGGTGTCGACGGTGTGGGAGTAGGTGCCGCCGCGGTATCGCGTCATCCGCGCGATATCGACATCGCGGGCACGGACATGCCGACGCACCGCGACGGACGGGCGCGCGGGTCTTGGCAGGGATAGGACGGTCATGAGAATTGACTTTCTGGGCTCTGAACAGCGCGTACCGGCACACCGCCAGACACGGGCGGGCCTCAACGCAGGGGGATGGCGTCAGAGAATCAACAACAACAACAGCGCACGACGAGGCAACGCGCATAACCAAGGCGCAGCGTCGTGGGCTGTGTCATGCCCATACCATACGGGATGCCCGCGTCTGAGTAAGCACTGTGTGTTTCGAGCACGTTGATTGCTAACACTGTCCAGACGGCCCGACCGAACTATCGTTGATGACGTGACACCCGGCGGAACGTCATCACAGGGTTGTCGATGTTGTCGATGTATGAGGCCCCGCCGTTCCCTCTACAGCATTTGGAGGTAGACCATGACGTCGGCCCAGAACGAGTCACAGGCGCTAGGCGATCTCGCTGCACGACAGCTTGCCAACGCAACGAAGACCGTTCCCCAGCTCTCAACCATCACCCCGCGGTTCCTGTTACAACTTCTGAGCTGGGTCCCCGTAGAGGCCGGCATCTACAGAGTCAACCGAGTTGTCTATCCCGAAGGCGTGGCGATCCACGCCGAGGAGGGAGCAGGCACCGAGGAGCCGCTACCCGAAACCTATGTCGATTACGAGACGAGTCCGCGCGAGTACACGCTGAGGACCATCGCCACCCTGCTCGACGTGCACACCCGGGTCTCCGACCTGTACTCCAGCCCGCACGACCAGGTCACCCAGCAGC
>JAVRPX010000217.1:0-4461 GCA_032161985.1 Mycobacterium sp. | reverse complement strand
CCGGGCACCCACGGTTTCGCGCTTGCGCTCCCGGCTTTTCGATCGCCGTTTGGCGCGGGCCAATCGCTGCTGCGCCGCCGCCAGCGCGTCCGCAGCAGCACGGCCCCAGCGCGGATTATCGATGTGTCCCGTCGCTCGTGGTGGCGAAACTGGCAGCGGATTGGTCGGCACGTCTTCACACGAGAGCACCAGCAGCCAGTGTCGCCCTTGACGTTTGATCTGGATCGCCTTCACCCGGCCCTGGATTTGGCGGTGCTGGTGGACCTTGACCTCGCCGATGCCCTGCAGATACACCCACCGCTGCTCTGGCAGCCAGCGGGCGCCGTCACCATCTTTGGGCCACTCCACACTGGCGAACCGGGCCGTGCCCTTGAACCGCGGAAAACCCGCCTTCTCACCTCGTTTGACGCGGCGGGAGAACCCCTCAAAGGCCTTGTTCAGCCGGCGCAGCGTGGCCTGCTGACTCGAAAACGACCACACTGCGTGATCCGGTCTCACCGACCGGATCTCGGTCAGCTGCGCTGACTGATCCCCATAGCGGATGCGAGTCTTGCGATGCGACCACGCCTCCCGGCGCTCTTCCAACGCCGCGTTATACAACTCGCGGTGGGCTTCTACACACGCCGCCAATGCGACGTGCTGGCGAGCCGTCGGGCGCAACCGGAACACGTAGGCGCGTCTCATGTCGCCATCACCGCGTCCCAGTGATGCTCGACGTAGCGGCGCGCCACCGACTTCGGCGCCCATGATCGGAGATAACTTTCCTCGCCACAACCGGAACGCTGTGCCCGTCGGCGGTGAGCTCCACTAACGAGTCGCAGCGGCGCGCGATCCGCAGCCCACGATGCGCCACCCGATACGTCGGGCACCACACCACATCCAGCGTGAACGAGCGCAGCCCAGCAGGTGTAAGACGAACCCGGCGCCCCGGCATGCTACGCACCATACGAACCGACACCGACAAACGGTGCCAACCCGCACTCGTCGGCTACCTCGATCCGCCGACCGCGCAGGCGCCGATCTCGCCGGAGCGTGAACCCCGCCGCGCGACTTCGACTACTTCTGGTCGACGCGGTCCCAAAGCCCGATCATCGTTCCCAGGATTTCCTCGGCCCTACCTAAACCGGCCAGATGACTTTCGCCGGGCAGGTGATACATCTCGACGTCGGGCAGCTTGGCCACGACATGCAGCCCGTGGTCAAAGGGGACGATGTGATCATGGTCGCCGTGCCACCAACGAACGGGCACCTTGACCTCGTCGAGCCGGAAACCCCAGTCGCGGGCGAACACCACGACGTCGGCGAAAGGCGCGGCCATCTGCTTGCGGCTGCCGTTGAGCAGGTCGTCGAGGAACATCGCCTTGATCTCCGGCCGGGCCAGCAGTCGGCGGTCGGCCTCGGGTGACACCCGCCCATACAGGTCGACTGCGGGGGACCCGACCGGCCGTATCAACCGGATGAGCGCACTCGCCACCACTCCAATCGGACCGCCTGCCACTTGCAGCAGCGGCGCTACCCGCAATCCGACGGACCCCATCACACCTCCGGCAATGCCGTCGGAGCCCATTGTCGGAGCGACGCCACCAATGACGCCGGCGGCCACCACCCGGTCGGGCATCGCCGCCGCACAGCCCAGCGTGTAGGGGCCACCACCCGAGAGACCGATGACCTCCATCTTGTCGATCCCGAGGGTGTCGGCAATGGTGCGCAGGTCCTCGGCGAACGCGAACACGGTGTCGTACTGATGGGCCGTCGACGACCCGATGCCGGGCCGGTTGATACCGATCAGCCGGATCTGCCGTCGCTCGGCGTAGACACGAGCCTCCATGGGGATTTGCCGACGTGCACCCGGCGTGCCGTGCAGCCAGAACACGGCGCGGCCCTGCGGATCGCCGAACTCGGCGAACCCGATCTGGCGGTCGTCACCGACGGCGATGTTGCCTTCCAGCTTGGGACGGGCGATTGCGACAGGCATGCGCAGAGTGTCTCAGGGGCCCGGTGCGCCCTAATCGACCCGGCGGAACAGATACGAACCGACCGTAGTGATCCGGTCGTCGACGCCCTCGTCGTGCATGACTGCGCGGACGGCCACCACACCGTCGGCGCCGAGCATTGGTTCGGTTTCCACGCGGAACGGACCGGTCTTGCCGCGAGCCAGAAACATCACGTGTGATGACACGCCCTGCAGCCGGGCGGTCCCTGCGGCTTCGGCCGCCCGGTCGACGGCCGCGGTCTCGAGGATGACGAACTGCGGTCCGATGTGCAGCGCCGCATCCGGCGAGGCGACCTCCACCGCGAGTTCCGGCAGGCCCCAGTGACCGTCGGGCCGACGGTGGCCGCCGAACACCTGCCACAGCGGTGGCAGGTCGGGGGAGTCGACCACCTCGAGCGGGTTGGCCTCCATCCGCTCAAGCCCTCCGGGCGGTGTGCCAATGCTGACTCCCTGGCCCTCGATCAGAGCCAGCACCCGGCCGGGCTGGTCCGCATCGACGATCTTCGCGCGGCTGTAGCCCATCTGGCGCCCGACCTTGAGTTCTTCGGAAACGATCTCGATGCGGCGCACGTCGCGGCCGGCGTCGAGGATCTGGCACGAGTGGATGACCGGGTTTGGCACCGCGACCAGATCGGACATGTGACCACTCTCCGGTGCCGCGATTCCCAACACGGCGAACAGCAATCCGCCGGTCGTGTTGCGCATGTCGCGGCGCAGCGTGACGGTGTTGTCTTCAGGGCCGAGGTCCATTGACGCGTAGCTGCGGCCGATGTACCGGTAGCTCAACAGGCCGCCCCATCGCCTGCGCAATTCGGCGGCGTAGGCCTCGGGAGAATCGGTCAGCTCACGAATGTCGCGTAACACACTATGTATTTGGCCATCGAACGGCCCATGGCGCAGCTATTTCGAGTTGTGCGGCGAGTTGAAGCAGGATCGTCTCGTCGGGCGCCATGAGCTGGACGCCGATCGGCAGGCCCCCTGACGCGACGCCGAGTGGCAGCGAGACCGCCGCCCAGCCGCTCACATTCGCCAGAGAGGTCCAACCCGTGGTTGCGAACTCGACGTCGAAGAAGGCCCGCGTCGTGCCGCGCGGCTGGTCCAGCAGCGCGTAGGGTGGCGGCAGAGTGAGCAAGGTGGGCACGAGCAGCACATCGTGGCCGGTCATGCCTGCGACGAAGCGGCGCGTCTGCGCGTGCACCGCTCCGATAGCGTCCGCGTAGGCGACCCCGCTGGTCGTGAAGCCCTCGCGGACCATCACCCAGGTGCTCGGCTCGAACTCGTCCTCATGGGGCTCGCGCCCGAGGTGCGCGGTCGCCATGGCGTGCAACTGGGCATTGCTGACGTTGTGTAGGACGGCGATGGCGTCGGCGACGGCGTCGGCGTCGATGGTCGGGGCGCCGGGCTCGACGATGTGGCCCAGGCCTTCGAGCACCGTGCCTGTCCGCTCGACGGCGGCCACGACCTCGGGGTGGGTGGTCGGCCCCGGAAACGGCGATGCCGTCGCGATCAGGATCCGCTGCGCGGCAGGCTGCTGCGTGATCGCTTGCAGGAACGGCACTTTCGGCGCCGGCGCAGTATAGGGGTCGCCGGGAGCCGAGCCTGCGACGGCGTCGAGCAGCGCGGCGCTGTCGCGGACGGTACGGGTGAGCGCGTGCTCGTTGACCAAGCCCTCCAGCCCATGGCCCCCACCCGGCGCGAAGGACGTACGGCCGCGGCGTGGCTTGAGACCGACGAGCCCGCAACACGAAGCGGGAACCCGGATCGATCCGGTGCCGTCACCGCCCGACGCGGCGGGAACGACGCCCGCCGCCACCGCAGCTGCCGACCCGCCGCTGGACCCGCCGGGCGTGATCGACGGTGACCACGGGTTCACCGTCGGCCCGAACAGCGACGGCTCGGTCGTGCAGTGGTTGCCCCACTCGGGGGTGTTGGTCTTGCCGAACACCACCAGCCCCGCTGCGAGGTACCGATCGACGATCCAGGCCGACTCGGTCGCGACGTGAGTGCGCAGCGCGCGCGAACCCATCGCCTCCGGTGCGTCGGCCAGCGACGCCCCAAGGTCTTTGAGCAAGAACGGAATTCCTGCGAGCGGACCTGAGGCTCCGTTACGCACCACGCCGGAGGCGTCGAGCGCCGCGGCCTGCTGGCGGCCGCGTTCGAAGAGGTCGGCGATGACGGCGTTCAGCTCGCGGGTGGCCTCGAGGCGCACGATCGCCGCCTCCAGCAGTTCCGTGGCGGACAGCTCGCCCGAAGCGACCAACCCTCCCTGCGCAATGGCGTCGAGGTCGGCGAGTGCGAAGGCATCAGTTGCATTCATTGGGACGGATCATTCAGCGTCCTCAATCGCGCGGCAACTCGAGGCGGTGCAGCTCGGTGTAGTAGCCGAGCCAGCGCTGCGAGATCCATTGCTCGGTGGCACCGTCGCCGTAGGCGGGGGAGACCAGTTCCGCGGCCTCGGTCACGTCGACA
>JAVRPX010000216.1:0-6367 GCA_032161985.1 Mycobacterium sp. | reverse complement strand
ACGGTGGTGACGACGGTGTTGGTGGCGGTGTTGAGCACCACCACCCGGTTGTTGCCGGTCTGGGTGATGTACACCCGAGTTCCGTTGGGGCTGACCGCAATGCCATAGGCCTGCCCGCCGCCGGTGGTGATCGCAGAGCCGACGACGGTGTTGGTGGCGGTGTTGATGACCGTCACCGTGTTGTTGCCGGCCACATAGACCCGGCTGCTGTCCGGGCTGACCGCGACCGCGAGCGGAGTGGCCCCCACGATAATGGTGGCCACCACGGCGTTGGTGGCGGTGTTGATCACCGACACGGTGTTGCTGGACTGATTGGTCACATAGGCGCGGGTGCCGTTGGGGCTGACCGCCACCCCGTACGGATTTGTTCCGGTTCCGACCGTCGTCGCGGTCTGAGTGGTCCACTGCGCGGGCAACACAGGGACGCTGACGTTGACGGTGGCGGCCGCCGTCCCGTCGCTGACCGACACGACGAAACTGTCGAAGTCAGCCGCCGCCGTGGTGCCGGCGCGCAGCCGTGCCGCCTGCGTTGGCGTGTAGGTGAAGTTGCCGCCGCTGACCGTCACCGATCCGCCGGTCGGCGGCGTCGTCACCGTGTATGTCAGCGGATTGCCATCAGCGTCAGTTACATTCAACGAACCCGTCACGACACCCGTTGTCGCATTCGGTGCACCGACCGTCGGCGGTCCGGTCGGCGCTGGAGCCGCGGCCGCGGTGACCGCTGCGGCCGCGGTGAGAGCCAGGCTGGTCTCGGCGGGGGAGGAGAGGGTAGCCGCACGCTCAGTCGTCGAGGACTGCTCGCCCTGGCGGCGTGTCCAAGCCAGCAAGGCCAACAGCGCAGGCGATTCCATCGGGGCGGAAGGCCCGGTGCTCAACAAGGGGTTCAAGCCCCCAGTCAGCACACTCGAGATCAGCGTGGAGAGGACGTTCAGCGGCTCTAGCGGGCCACTGAAGGCAGCTGGAACCGCCTGTGCCGCTGGACTATTCGTAGCGGCGGACATCACCGCGATGCTCGGTGCGGCTTCCTTGGCCACGGTTTCGGCTTCATCGGTGTTGACGGTGCGCAACGAGCTCCTGGACCCGTCGGGTTCCGGCGCCGATGATTTGCGGTCAGCAACAGCGAGACCATTTCTCACGGGGTTGGCCGTCAGCTTCTCAGTGCTACGTGACACCCGTGGGATCGAGTCCGCTGCCGGCTGTGAAGCAGGCTTCGGCTTCGGCTTGTTCGAGCTGGGTTCGACAACGGGGTCAGCATCGTTGGTCGGTCCCGTGACAACCTCGGACGTCTCGCCGACAACGGCATCAGATTCGGCTTCCTTCGCCGACTTGGACGTGTCGGACGTCTGCGAACCCTTTTTTGATGTCCGGGCACCGCCGGAACTGTCCACCTTCATCTCGCCGGTGCCGTCAGCCTTCGATGTCGACGCTGAGTTGGCCGATGGTCTCGCGGAGTCCGGCGCCGAAGCGTCTGTCGATGGGGAGGCGCCCGAAGGCGAATCCGCGGAGGCCGCCGAGGGCGTCGAACCCGACGACGATGAGTCCGATGAGGAAGCAGAGGACGCGCTGGAACCTGAATCAGACGGCTCGGCAAATGCCACGCCGGGCGTGGTGGCGACCGCCATCCCGACACCGAGCGCAAATGCCAGCGGACCGACACGTCCTATGAATTTCGCAGATCTCATCTGATTCCTCCGCCTCGGCAAGCCACGCTCTCGATCGCAACGATGTGACTCTTAGTTCGCGCGATTGATGGCGCGCGGGTGTTCAAAGACTCTTCGGACTCTTCGCTAGCTCGACGGCCTTCGTCGACACGGAACGAAAAAGGGCGCGTGGGTGACTCCATGGTCGCCACCCCCTGATGTTCTAGCGAAGGCACGTCCAACAACAATTTGCGCTGGGGCTCCAGCGCCCTGGTCGAAACAGCCCTCTCGGGTCAGGCTTGTGCGTTGCCGACAGCGCCGTGCGTACCCTCGGAGAAGCGCTTTCACGGTTTCCCTTGATGAGCGGCGGACTTTGTCGATCGCGCTCCAGTGCCTACACCCGGGACGTTACGCTAGTTTGCTCACGCGTGGTGTGGAATCGTGTATTGTCCGCTCAGATGCTGTCGGGCTGGGGCATCGTCCCAGGGGCTTAGCCACAAATGCCCGTCAATGTGGTTATGCGCCATAAATTTGCTGAGGATGCGCAATAATTGCATATTTACGTGTTAGTTACTTAATCGTGATCGCTAGACATTTGCGGACTGAGGCCTCGCAAATGCCTTCTACATTTTGCGCTGAGTCGGGCGTACACCGGTTCGCCAACCGAAGTGGTTTGCTTTGCGACAACCCATAAGACAATGATCTTGCACGTTTCCGGGGCATGGCCTGCGGTCGCCGCGTTCTAACGTAGGGGGGTGACCGTGACCGCCAGCCCGGCCCAGGAGGCTGCTCATCGCACGGTGATCAGGCGCTGCGTGGACCGCTCACTGTCCCGCATTCTGCGGCTTCCCCCGCCCACCAACCGCTATCGCGTGACTCGCGGTGTGCGTGTCCCCATGCGTGACGGCGTCGAGTTGGTGGCTGACGTGTTCGCGCCGGACAAGTCGACACGATCCGACACGGTCCTTATCCGTGCTCCCTACGGACGCGGGTATCCGTTGCCGCAGTTTTTCGGCCAGCCCTTCGCCGCGCGCGGCTTCCACGTCGTCATCCAAAGCGTACGCGGAACGTATGGATCGACAGGCGAATTCGTACCAGCGGTCCATGAGGCCGACGATGGGCTCGACACTGTCGCCTGGCTACGCCAACAGTCGTGGTTCACCGGACGATTCGCAACGATCGGAGCCTCCTACCTCGGGCTCACCCAGTGGGCACTCCTTCAAAACCCGCCGTCCGAGCTCAAGGCTTCGATCATCCTCACGGGGCCGCACGACTACAGCGCCGCATGGGCTACCGGCTCCTTCACCCTCGACGACTGCCTCGGCTGGTGCAATGCGATCGCGAACCAGAACGAGATGGGCCCGCTGGAGAGGCGGTTTCGTTCCCTGTTCACGCGTAGCCGAGGCGACGAGAACGACGTGCCGAACATGCCGGTCGGAGCCGCGGGCCGAGCGGTGCTCGGCACAGGAGCAGCGTGGTATGAATCCTGGCTCGAGCACCCTGACCGCAGTGATACCTATTGGGAGCCAATGCGATTCACCGATGCACTCGACCGGTCGCAGGTGCCGGTGTTTCTCGTCAACGGGTGGCAGGATTTGAACCTCGAACAGACCTTCGAGCAGTACCACCGCCTGCACGAACGCGATGTCGAGGTGGCGCTCACCGTCGGGCCGTGGACCCACGCCCGGATGCTGCGTCAAGGCGCGAGCACCTTCATTCCGGAAGCGCTGGAGTGGCTGACCATCCATCTTGCCGACTCGGGTGGGACACGACGCGGTCGGCCGGTGCGCATATTCGTCAACGGAGACGGGTGGTTGGAGCTGCCCCAGTGGCCACCGCTGATGCCTGAACGAGTCGCCTATCTGTTGCCCGACGGCAAGCTGGACGACGTGCCGCCACCCGCGGATGGGTCGCCGTCGACGTTCGTCTACGACCCCTCCGACCCCACACCGAGCCTCGGGGGTCGCCTCCTTGCGCCGACCGGCGGCTACTGCGACGACACCGCCCTCGCTCAGCGCCCGGACGTGCTCAGTTTCACCGGCAACGCGTTGACCGAAGACCTGTACTTGGTCGGCAGCCCCGTGTTCGACCTGGCGCACTCGGCCGACAATCCGTGTGTCGACGTCTTCGTGCGGATTAGTCAGGTCGACGCCGAGGGCCGGTCCACCAATGTCACCGATGGTTTTCGGCGCCTGCCGCAGCGCACCTCCTCACGCGTCGAACAGGTCGCCGTCGAACTCGACGCGGTCGCGCACCGCTTCCCTGCAGGGTCGCGCATCCGCGTTCTGGTGGCGGGCGGCTGCTATCCCCGGTTTGTACCGAACCACGGCACCGGTGAGCCGATTGCGACCGCGGAAAGGATGGTTCCCGCCACGCACCACGTGCACCACGGCGCGCTGGGAACGTCGCGGCTTCTCCTTCCGGCGAGCGACCGACTACCCGAATAGTCTCACTCTCGCCGGCGGTATGGGCCTGGCCGTCTTGCGCTGCAGTCAATTTCGACGGCGGACGCCTCAACAGCGCGAACTGGAGCCAGCAACGGCATGAAGCCGACCTCTGCGAGGTTACGCGCCGCTAAACAAGTAGTGAACTACGCGTGTGGCGGCGCGGTCATTCTTCTTACGGTCACAAGCGCAATCAATGAACTTACGCAGACCAAGGAGAAGACCATGCTCGACTTCGGCGCTCAGGGAGGCGATCCCAGCCGCGGGGTCAACATGGACCTCAGCACGTGTGTCAACCGTTACGGGCCGGCGCCCGCAGCGATCACCGCACTGCACGCGATCGAACCCGCCGACATCCTGCTTCACCCGTACGAGGCCGCACCGCAACTCATAGAGCTCTATCGCGATGCGACCGGTGTGCTCGACGGCGCGATGATCGCCGGTCGCGGTGCAAGCGAGTTCATCTGGGCGATGTGCCGCGAGCTCGACCACACGTCGGTGCAGGTGCCGATGCCCGCGTACACCGACTATCTGAAGGCGTTCCCCGGCCGTGGATTCAATCCCACCGGCGAACGCATCCCGTCGCTCGAACAGCTCGACACCGCCCTGAATGCCGCTGGTGTCGTGATCATCTCGAACCCACACAACCCAACCGGTGCGCATCTCGATCCCGGCGGGCTGGTCGCGGTCGCCGCCGCGCATCCCGCTGCGACGCTCGTGGTCGACGAGTCCTACATCGACTTCACGCCGGATCCGGCGGGGTGGTCGGTGATCGGCTGTGACGTGCCCAACATCGTCGTGTTGCGCTCGACGACCAAGTTCTACGGCATCGCCGCGACCCGCACCGGCATCGCGTGGTGTGCTGAATCCGTGCCACTAGCATGCCTTTTCGGCCAACAGGAGAACTGGGGGCTGTCCGGAGTGGACGTGCGCGTTGCGTGCGCCGTGGTGCACAGCCTCGACTGGTCCGCCCACACACGGGCGCAGATGCACGCCGACAATGCATGGCTCGGCGAAATCCTCTCGAACGTGCCGGGTCTCGACCTGTACGCCAACAAGAATGTGCACTTCCAGTTTGCATTCTGCGAACGCTCGCATGACGTCGCCGAGGTGTTCCGTCGGCACGGCATCGGCGTTCGCGTCCTTGGCGCGGCGCACGGCGTGCGCCCCGACGCGCTGCGCATCGTCGCACCCCGTCATGACGAGCGGGATCGCTTCGCCGAGGCGGTCACCGATGTGGTCGATGAACGCGTCGCGGCCTGATCGCATAGGGGTTGTTGGCGTCGGTCTTGCCGCCTGCGGCGCCATCGCCTACGGCATCGCCACGGTCATCGGGCGGGCGCTGGCGGGTGCTGGTGTTGACTCGGCGAGCGCGCTGGGCATCCGGTTCGCCGTCGCGGCAGTCATTCTCGCAGCGCTGCTGCGCCTGCGGGGCGCACCCATCCGTCCCGGTGCAGGCGAGTGGCTGCCGATCGTGCTGCTCGGAGCAATCGGCTACACCCTCGAGTCGACGCTGTTCTACCTGTCGCTCGGCCACGGCAGCGCCGCGGCGTGCATCCTGCTGTTCTACGCGTATCCGGCGATCATTACGGCGATCGAATTCATCCGTCGCAGAGAGCAATTGACGGCAGCGACGATCACGGCGTTGGTGTTGTCCGTCGTCGGCACGGCCGTGGTGGTGGCGATCGGCCGCGACGTGTCAATCTCCGTGACGGGCGTTGTGCTGGCATTCGCCGCCGCGACTGCATACGCGCTGTACCTCGTCGTCGGTCGCGACGTCCGTCGGCGCACTGACGCTATGACTACCTCCTGCTGGGTCGCGGTCGGTGCGGCGGGCTCGTCGCTGTTGCGTGGCGTTGTCGGAGGCACGCTTGAGGTGCCGAGTGGCCATCTGCTGCAGATCGTCGCCTACGGCGCAGTGACCGCGGCCGCATTCGTGCTGACCTTCGCCGCACTGTCCAGGATCGGAGCCAGCCACACGGCCGTCGTCATGACGCTGGAGGCGGTGTCGACGGTTGTGCTTGCGGCTATCTTCCTGGGCGAAGGCATTTCGCCCGCACAGGCGATCGGCGGTCTATCGATACTCGCCGCGGCGGCCGTTATCGCGCAGTCGCACCGCCGCGAGCGTGCGAAAAATGTACGCAAATCGCGGCGTGTCGGTGTGCAGACACGCACGCTCGCGGGGGGAGGCGGCTTAGCGCCAGGTATAGCGGGTTTTCGGCCTGCCGGCCTTGCCGTAGTCGGTCTGTCGCGTGAGCGTGCCCTCGTCGGCGAGCCGCTCGA
>JAVRPX010000215.1:0-6726 GCA_032161985.1 Mycobacterium sp. | reverse complement strand
CGCGTGCAGCCGCGCCCGCGCCTTGTCGCCCATCATCGATCCCGGCACCTGACGGCTCAGCAGGACGACGTCGACGTCGGGATGCTGCTCGGCGATCTCGGCCGCTGACTCGATGCCGGTGAGCCCGCCGCCGGCGACCACGACGGTGCCGTCGGCGATTCGGTCCAGGTGTTCGGCCAGAAGCGTCGCGTCCTGCGCGCTGTTCAGGGTGTAGGCGAATTCATCGACACCAGGGACCACCTCGGTGTCGGCGACGCTGCCCAGCGCGTAAACCAGGGTGTCGTAGCGCAGCGTGTAGGCATCGTCGATGCGGACGGTCCGTGCGTCGGCGTCGATGCCGGTCACCCAGCCCTGGACGAAGTCCACACCGGTGCCGCCGAGCAGATCGGGGATCTGCAGGTCGGCCAGCGTCTGACCCGACGCGGTCTGGTGCAGCCGCAGCCGTTCGGTGAACCGGGTCTGCGGGTTGACAACGGTGATGTGGACGTCGTCGCGGCCGTTCAGCCGGCCCGCCAACCCCACGGTGGCGGCCATCCCGGTGTATCCGGCGCCGAGAATCAGGATCTCGTTCATCGTTCTGCCTTTCGTTTCGGCGGTTGATACACCCCAGACGCATGCAGCACCGCGATTCGTGACATCGGCATTGGGGTATAGAACTGCGTGCGTGCAAAGACACTGGTCACCACTGTTGGCGCCGTGTCCCTCGCGGCGGTGGTTGGCGGTCTGGCGAGCCGGCCCGCCGAGTCAGCCTGGTATACGCGGCTGAAGAAGCCGTCTTTCCAGCCGCCACGCCAGGCATTTCCGATCGTGTGGCCGATCCTCTACGCGGACATCGCCGCCGTATCGGCGTCCACGCTCGAGCACCTCCGCGATCAAGACCGTGACCAGGCTCGCACCTACACCGCATTGTTCGCGGCCAACCTCGCTCTGAACGCCGGCTGGACATGGCTGTTCTTCACTCGTCGCCAACTCGGTTTGTCAGCACTGGCCGCGGCGGCGTTGACGGCGAGCAGCGCGGACCTCACTCGACGGGCCATCGCCGCGCGTGGTTCGTCCGGCGCGGTGCTTGGTCTCTATCCGCTGTGGTGTGCGTTCGCCACGTTGTTGTCTGTCCGCATCTGGCAGCTGAATCGTTGATCTGAGGACGTGGCCCATGGCGAAGCAGACGAAATCAAAGCAAGACGAGGGGGACCGCCAGCGCTTCGCCGACCGCGTTCTGCTTTTCTTCGAGGACGCGGTCTATTGGGCGATCGCGCTGGTGCTTGTCGTCTGTTCGGTCGCACTGCTGGTAGCGCAGTTCAATACGATGCTGCGGCTGCGAAATACTCCTGCCCCCACCGTGATGATCGAGATACTCGACGGGCTACTGCTGATCTTCATTTTCGTGGAGTTGCTCTATGCCGTGCGGTCGTGTCTGCGTTCGCACGAGATAGTCGCGGAGCCGTTCCTCATCGTCGGGATCCTGGCAGGCATCAAGGAGATCGTGGTGCTGTCGGTCGAGGCCGCCACGCTGTTGGACAAGGGTCCCGATTTTGCGCGCGCGGTCGTGGAGATCGGCGTGCTGGGCGGGGTGGTGCTGGTGCTGGCGCTGGCCGCATTCGTGCTGCGCGAGCGGCGTCGAGACACCGCCGACGCGGGCGAGGGGGCGGCTCAAGAACAGGGTCCTGGTTCGGAGTAAACCCGACATCTCAGGCCGATTACCTGCGATTATGGCGGGGTGACCCCCGCTGCGCGGTGTGGTCGCGGCGGCTCGCGTGGAAGGGGCGGATCGATGGCCCGAATTTCCTTTGCGTACGTCCTCGCGGTGCTGTCGGTTGGGGTCGCGGCATGTTCGGGCGGCGACCGCGACGCGACGTCGACTACGTCGGGCGCACCCAACACCGGCGCGCGAACGACGGTCGCACTCATCACCCATCAGGCGCCAGGCGACACGTTCTGGGATCTGGTACGCCGCGGCGCCGAAGCCGCGGCCACGAAGGACGACATCGACCTGCAGTATTCCCATGACCCTGACGCGGCGGCTCAAGCCGAGCTCGTGCGCTCCGCAGTCAGTGGAAAGGTTGCCGGGATCGCCGTCACTCTCGCCGATCCCGCGGTCATGGCGCCGGCCGTGCAGAGCGCAATTGCCGCCGGAATCCCCGTTGTGGCAGTGAATTCCGGGATAGCCGACTGGAAAGCACTGGGGGTGAAAGAATACTTCGGACAGGACGAGACGATCGCGGGTCAGGCCGCGGGGGAGCGTTTCACTCACGAGGGCGCGCAGAACACGGTGTGCGTGATTCACGAGCCGGGTCACGTTGGACTCGAGGCGCGATGTGATGGACTGGCAAGGGGATTCAAAGGCCGGACGCAAAAACTCTACGTGGACGGCGTGGACCGCGGGACGGTCAAAAGCGCTGTGCTCGCGAAGCTGCAACAGGACTTCAGCATCGACCACATCCTCACCCTCGGTGCGCCAATGGCATTGGCCGCGTTGGAGGCGGTCGGCGAAGCCAACAGTTACGCCAGGGTGGCGACATTCGACACCAACGCCGGCGTCGTCGACGCGATCAAGAACGGAATGATCGAATGGGCCATCGATCAACAACCGTTCCTGCAGGGCTATCTTGCCGTCGACTCGCTCTGGCTGTACTTCACCAACAAGAATGTGATCGGTGGTGGGCAGCCGACATTGACCGGACCGTCATTCGTCGACGAGACGAATATCAACTCGGTGGCCGACCTCGCTGAGGCCGGCACTCGCTGAACCGCCGTGACGGTCATCTTTCTCACCGGCGATGTGATGACCGGCCGTGCGATAGATCAACTGCTGCCGCACCCGGGCGACCCGACGTTGCGCGAAGCCGTCGTGTCCGACGCGCGCACCTATGTACGGCTTGCCGAGCAGACGAACGGACCCATTCCCGTACCGATCAACTACGCATGGCCATGGGGTGAATTGCTGGCCATCATGGACGAATTCGCGCCCGATATCCGACTGATCAATCTCGAAACGAGCATCACCGCTTGCGGCGAGTTCGCACCGGGCAAGGCAGTGCACTACCGGATGCATCCGGACAATGTCGGATGCCTGACCGCGATCCGGCCGGATGCTTGCGCGCTGGCCAACAACCACATTCTGGACTTCGGGCATGAGGGGCTCGCCGACACCCTCCGAACGCTCGACGGCGCCGGAATACGCGGTGTCGGCGCGGGATCGGACGCGGGGCGAGCCGAGCGCCCGGCCGTCATCGAGCTGCCCGATGGGACATGTGTCGTGATCGCGTCCTGTGGTATGGGATCGAGTGGCATTCCGCACGGGTGGGCGGCGACCGGAAGTCGCCCCGGCGTCGCGTACGTGCCCGACATGTCCGACAGCAGCGCCGCTGCGATCTGCGACCGGGTCGCGGCGCTGAAGCGCCCCGGCGACATTGCGGTCGTCTCCGTGCACTGGGGCTCGAACTGGGGCTACGACGTTGACTCCGCGCAGATCCACTTCGCGCACAGGCTGATTGACGAGGGCATTGATGTCGTGCACGGTCACTCGTCGCACCATCCGCGGCCGATCGAGGTGTACCGCGGAAAGCTGATCATGTATGGGTGCGGGGACACCATCGACGACTACGAAGGCATCTCCACGTATGAGCCGTACCGGCACGAGTTGCGGCTGCTGTACTTCGCGTCAGTCGACGGCCAGTCCGGCAGTCTCGACGTCTTGCGCATGGTGCCGATGCGGATGAGGAGAATGCGGCTCGAACGCGCGCCCAACGACGACGCCGAGTGGCTGCGGGCGAGTGTGGCGGAGATGAGCCGACGATTCGCAACCCGTATCGACATCTCGACCGACGGCATGCTGAGGGTCGGCTAGAACACTACGATCGCAGGCTGAAACTCGTCCTGCGGTCGCGAGTGATCTCGTGGTAGACGGGGCCGTGCTTGTCCTCGGCGATCCTGATGTCGGTGGTGCGGGCTACATCATGGGGCAGATTCTCGGCGTCAACGGCAGGCGCAACACTTAGACGATTTGGCGCTGTGTCACGATGGTCGAATGTCGACGGAACCGGCGCACTTCAGGCTGATCGAGGGCGGCGCGTTCATGCCGACGCCGTTCGCGCTGAGTCATTGGGGCGACGACCAACTCAATGGGCCTGCGGTCGTGGGGCTGGCCGCGCGGGCGCTCGAAAACCATTGCGGGTCTGAAGACTTCATGCCGACTCGGTTCACCGCAGATTTGGTCAGGGCGGCGCGCAACGCCCCGACGACGATCGACGTACGAGTGGTGCGTGACGGACGACGGGTGCGCGGCGCGGAATGTGACGTGGCGCAGGACGGCCGCACTGTGGCGCGGGCGACGCTGGTGCAGTACCGGCGTTCGTCGGCGCCACCCGGTCGCCTGTGGACTGCGCCGAACTCGCTTGTGCAGCCGCCACCACCCGACCACCAGATCTTGCCGCATGTGGGAAGCGACGACGCGGGTTGGACGCGATCGCCTGCGGCGCATCAGAACGACTCGCGAAAGTATGTCTATAACGATGCCATCAAAGTGCTTGAGGGAGAGGAGAACTCTCCGTTCGTCCGGGCGGTGATTATCGCTGAGGCGACGAGCTTGGTGACGAATCTCGGCACGCACGGCATCGGCTACATCAACGGCGACCTGACAGCGGCGTTTTCTCGGTTGCCCGTTGACGACTGGATCGGCGTCCAGGCGGACTCGCATTGGGCATCGGACGGTATTTCCGTTGGCACCGCGACACTGTTCGACCATCTGGGCGCATTCGGATCGGGATTGGTCACCGCAGTCGCCAACCCTGCGGCGCAGATCGACTTCTCGAGCGGTGTAACACCGCGCAAGGGTCTCAACTACGAGTAGTAGAAGTCACCACAGGCCCCATGTCAGCACCAACCTCCACAATGAAAGCGCTTGCGGGGGGCGTCCCCTGGCGTGCCCGAGTTATTTTCGGTGGGTTGTCGCGGCGGTGGCGCCACACTGATCGGCGCCCTGGTCGCGGGTGTGCGCGTTACCCCGACGTCCGGCTTCTCCGAAGGCGGTGAGGCGGGGCGCGTCCAGTACGGCTGAGAATCCGCCGGTGCCGACCCGGTGTCCTCGGTAGGAGGCGGCGGGGGAGGCGGCGGGGGTGGCGGCAACGGCGGGGGAACGTTGATTGGAGTGGGCTGAGTGCTGCTGGTCGTCGGCTGCGCGCTCGTTGATGGCTGCGGTGCCACGGATGTCGACGTCGAGGGGTCGGTCGCGGGACTACTAGGCAACACGAACAAGGCAACGGGCACGACCACGGCGGTGGATGCGGCGGCGATCAGCACTATCGTTGCCTGCTTGGTGCGATACCACGGCCGTGGTGGGGCCTTGAAAGTCAACCCGCTGTTGTTCGAGGCGCGGAGTTGACCGTTCACCGTCCAGGTGTTGACAGTTGGTGAAGCAAGCCGGCGGGCAGGCGGCGAGGGCGTAGGGGCAACTTCACGCGGGGCGGCGTACGGCCCGTCGGGCACGTTGTTGGCGGGCTGACTAGGTGGACGGTCAGGGACCTGGTCGACCGTGCTCGGCTCGGTGACCTGCTCGCGGCCGAACCATCCGTCGTCTTCGTACGGGTCGTCCTGCCAGTACTCGAAGCCCCAATTCGGCGGGGCCTCGCGCTCAGTCACATATTGATGTTAGCTGTCGTGCTCTGCAGTGGCGATTGCGGCTACGGTCGCTGCAGATCAGCGCGTAGCGGCAGCGATACCAGCGGCGTGCGCTGAGGGACAAGCAGCAGGAAGGTTGCCAGACGGCTGAATGAGTGTCGCGTGAGCTGGGACTCTGGGGTAGGGGATCCGTCACCGTGACGTATCCGTAGCCGGACTAGCTTTACCAGGTGTATTCGGAAAGTCGTTGATGTGGCTGGCGATGAATTCCCCTATGCCATAAAAGGTTTCGTGTGGCTGACCGACTCCCGAGGTCTGCGTCTTTATGAGCAGCGTTCCGGCGCAAGCAGATTCGACGACGTATTCAGAGTATTCACGCTGGTGGAACTAATCCTTTGTTTCGACCTGGTGGGGCGCTAGCGGCGGCATGGCGCGACGTACGATCTGGTACGTGATCAGCACACCCGCGGAGCAGCAGCGCCTGCGCGATCTCAAGCTGTTGCGTCGCGTCCGCGACAGGATGGACCGGGAGTACGCGCAGCCGCTGGACGTCGAGGCGCTTGCACGCGGTGTGAACATGTCCGCCGGGCACCTGTCCCGCCAGTTCAAGCTCGCCTACGGCGAGTCGCCGTACTCCTATCTGATGACGCGGCGCATCGAGCGCGCGATGGCGCTGCTGCGTCGTGGCGACCTGTCCGTCACCGAGGTCTGTTTCGCAGTCGGCTGCTCGTCGCTGGGCACCTTCAGCACTCGCTTTACAGAGCTGGTCGGGATGCCGCCCAGCGCTTATCGGGAACAGACCGCTGGCGTGACGGAGGGGATTCCGTCGTGCGTGGAGAAACAAGTGACCAGACCGATCAGGAATCGAGAAGCGCGCGTCACCTTGCTGCACCTAGCGTGATCGCCATGGACATCACCATTAACGCGAGTTTTCTCCCGCATGAAGACCCCGAAGAATCCCTGTCCTTCTATCGCGACGCTCTCGGTTTCGACGTCCGCAAGGACGTCGGCGGGGGCGCGATGCGCTGGATCACCGTCGGTCCTGCCGGCCGGCCCGACATGAACATCGTCCTGACGCCGCCTGCCGCTGATCCCGGCATCACCGACGAT
>JAVRPX010000214.1:0-23313 GCA_032161985.1 Mycobacterium sp. | reverse complement strand
GCGCGTTCCTTATCGACGGCTTGGATCGCCATCACCGGGATGTACTCGTCGTCGGGCAGGTCCACCCTGGCCCAGCGGGCTCCGCGCGGAAAGGACACCCCTACGACGTCCGACCACGGGATCAGTTTGTAACCGAACAGGTTTCGCACCGCCACCCCGGACGCGCCGACCCGTAGCCGTGGCCGGGCGAACAGCAGCACAGCGCCGGCGATGACAGCACCCAGCAATGCGATCGCCACCTGGTCGGCGGTCTGGAAGATCACGCCGGTCGATGAAATCTTCAACAGCACGCCGACAGTGACATGGGCCCCCAGGATCAACGCAGCCGCAGCGTAGGCGAAATACGGTGTCAGATGGGGCCGTATCTCGACGTCCCAGTCGCTCATGACCTCATGTCGCGCAGCGTCAGCGCGGTCGACAGCGCCGCGGCGGCGGCCTGCGCGCCCTTATCCTCGGCCGAGTCCGGCAGTCCCGCCCGATCCAGCGCCTGCTGTTCGTTATTCGTCGTGAGCACGCCGTTGGCCACCGGAGTGGACGTGTCCAGCGACACCCGCGTCAGACCCTGGGTCACCGCGTCACACACGTAGTCGAAATGCGGTGTCTCGCCGCGGATCACCACGCCCAACGCCACCACGGCGTCATGGTTGGCGGCCAGTGCCTGTGCCACGACCGGGATTTCGATCGCACCGAGAACGCGAACAATGGTCGGGTTGTCAATGCCTGCGTCCGCGGCGACCTTGCGTGCGCCGTCGAGCAGCGCATCGCAGATCTTGGGGTGCCAGGTGCTGGCCACGATCGCCAGCGTCAGGTCCGACGCATCAAGTTGTGGCAGGTCGGGAACTCCCGCGCCTCCGCTCAACTCAGGGCTCCGCCCTGGCTACTCATAGAGCTCCGCCGAATTCGCCAGGCACGGCTTCGTCGTAATCGTCAAGGCCGGTCAAGTCGTGGCCCATCCGGTCGCGCTTGGTCATCAGGTAGCGAATGTTCTCCGCGTTGGCGCGGACCGGCAACGGGACGCGTTCGATGATGTGCAGCCCGTAACCGTCCAGCCCGACCCGCTTGGCGGGGTTGTTGGTCAGCAGCCGCATGGACCGCACGCCAAGGTCGACCAGGATCTGCGCGCCGATGCCGTAGTCGCGGGCGTCGGCGGGCAGGCCCAGCTTGAGGTTGGCGTCGACAGTGTCGTCGCCGGCGTCCTGGAGCTGATAGGCCTGCAGCTTGTGCATCAGGCCGATGCCGCGGCCCTCGTGACCGCGCATGTACAGCACCACGCCACGGCCCTCGCGGGCGACCATCGCCAACGCGGCGTCCAGTTGCGGGCCGCAGTCGCAGCGGCGCGAGCCGAACACGTCACCGGTGAGGCATTCCGAGTGCACTCGCACCAGCACGTCGTGCCCGTCGCCGTGCGGCCCGGCGATGTCGCCGCGTACCAGCGCGACGTGCTCGACGTCCTCGTACAGGCTGGTGTAACCGACAGCGCGGAACTCACCGTGCCGGGTCGGGATACGGGCCTCTGCGATCCGTTCAATGTGCTTTTCGTGTTTGCGCCGCCACTCGATCAGGTCGGCGATCGAGATCAGCACCAGGTCGTGCTCGTCGGCGAAAACCCGCAGCTCATCGGTCTGCGCCATTGCGCCTTCGTCCTTCTGGCTGACGATCTCGCAGATTGCGCCCGCCGGCTGCAGACCGGCAAGCCGCGCCAGGTCAACGGCGGCCTCGGTGTGACCGGGGCGGCGCAACACGCCGCCGTCCTTGGCCCGCAACGGAACCACGTGCCCAGGCTTCGTGAAATCCTCGACGACACTGGACGGATCGGCGAGCAACCGCATCGTCGTCGCGCGGTCCGACGCCGAAATACCCGTTCCCACACCGTTTCTCGCATCGACGGTGACGGTATAGGCGGTGCCGTGCTTGTCCTGGTTGACCGCGTACATCGGCAATAGCCCGAGCCGGTCACAGATCGCGCCGTCCAACGGCACACACAGGTAGCCCGACGTGTAGCGCACCATGAACGCGACGAGTTCCGGCGTGGCCTTCTCGGCGGCGAAAATGAGGTCGCCCTCGTTCTCGCGGTCCTCGTCGTCGATGACGACGACGGCCTTGCCCGCGGCAATATCGGCGACAGCCCGCTCCACGGAGTCCAGCCTCGTCATCACATCAGTATGAACCACACGCGCGCCAGGGTTATTGCAAGCTCCCTGACCAGGGTCGATACCACGCTCAGAAGGGTTGAGCGTCTGGCCGTTCGTGCCGTCAGGAGTTGCTGCCGCCGCTAGGCGCATCATCGGAGCCGAGCAGCCGTTCGACATACTTCGCGATGATGTCGACCTCGAGATTGACGCGTGTGCCGACCTCCGCTTTGCCGAGCGTGGTGAGGTCCAACGTCGTCGGGATCAACGACACCTCAAACCAATCGTGGCCGAGACCGGAAACCGTGAGGGATATGCCGTCGACCGTGATCGAACCCTTCTCGACGACGTACCGGGACAGCGCTGTCGGCAGCGCGATCCGCACGACTTCCCAGTGTTCGGACGGTGTCCGCGCAACCACATGACCGGTGCCGTCGACGTGTCCCTGGACGATGTGTCCGCCAAGGCGGCTGTTGACCGCGGCGGCGCGCTCAAGGTTGACGTGACTGCCGACGCTCACACCGCGCAGGCTCGACCGGTTCAGGGTTTCGCCCATCACGTCAGCGCTGAACGCTCCGTCGGGCAGCACCTCGACCACGGTCAGGCAGACGCCGTTCACCGCGATCGAGTCGCCGTGTCCAGCATCGGCTGTGACGACGGGCCCGCGGATGACCAGACGGGCCGAGTCGCCGAGTTCTTCCTTGCCGACGACCTCGCCCAGCTCTTCGACGATTCCGGTGAACACGCCGCAAGACTAACCAGACAGCTGCTTCTGACCGAAGAACGTGGCCACCGGGTTGCCGTTGAAAATTCCGATCGACGGGGTTGGAGGGGCGGCCGACACATGCCGAAAGTCCAGTTCGGAAGGCACGATTGCACTTCTACCGGCAGCCCGCGCGACCCGTCCACATAGCCGCACCCTCTACGATGCAGTCATGCAGACGCGCCTCTTGGCGATCTTCGCCGCCCTTTTCACCGCCATCGCCCTGATCGCCGGGTGCTCCTCGAAGTCGGCGGAGTCGAGCAAGCCGCCGCCGGACGCCGCCAGCCTGCTGAAGGAGTCCAGCGAGACCACCAAGTCCCAGTCGAGCATGCATCTGAAGCTCGCCGTGCAGGGCGAGATAAAGGAACTGCCGATCGAGTCGCTCGAAGGCGACCTGACCAACACGCCTGCAGTCGCCGCCCAGGGCACCGCCAACATCGTGTTCCTGGGCCAGCGGCTTGAGGGCGTGGACTTCGCGGTCGTCGACGGAACGCTGTACGCCGCGCTCACCAAGGGCAGCTATCAGGACCTCGGCCCTGCCGCCGACATCTACGATGCGTCGGCCATTCTGAACCCCGATACCGGTCTGGCCAACGTGCTCGCCAACTTCTCCGACGCCAAGTCCGACGGACGCGAGACCATCAACGGAGTCGACGCCGTCCGCGTCACTGGGACCGTGACGGCTGAGGCCGTCAACAAGATCGTTCCGCAGATCTCGGCGACCGGGCCCGTCCCCGGCACCGCATGGATCCGTGAGGACGGTAACCACGACCTCGTCCAGGCCAAGCTAGAGCCGACGCCAGGCAACACCGTCACGATGACGTGCACCGACTGGGGCAAGCCGGTGGCCGTGAACAAACCCGCGGTCTGATGCGCGCGTCGCGCAGAGTCGCGATCAGCGCCGGCAGCCTGGCGGTGCTGCTCGGCGCCCTCGACACCTATGTCGTGGTCACGATCATGACCGACATCATGAGAGACGTCGGGATCGGGATCAATCAGATCCAGCGCGTCACACCGATCGTCACCTGGTATCTGCTGGGCTACATCGCCGCCATGCCGCTGCTTGGCCGAGCCTCAGATCGGTTCGGCCGCAAGATGGTGCTCCAGGTCAGCCTCGCCGGCTTCGCGATCGGCTCGGTCGTCACCGCACTGTCGAATGACTTGTTGCCGCTCATCATCGGGCGCGCGATCCAGGGCACCGCGAGCGGCGCCTTGCTGCCGGTCACGCTGGCTCTCGCGGCCGACCTGTGGTCCGCCCGCAACCGCGCGAGCGTGCTGGGCGGCATCGGCGCCGCGCAGGAGCTGGGTAGCGTCCTTGGCCCGCTGTACGGCGTCGCGGTGGTGTGGTTGCTGAACACCTGGCGCGACGTGTTCTGGATCAACGTGCCGCTGGCCCTGCTCGCGATGGTGCTGATCCACTTCAGCCTGCCGTCCCGGCAGGAGAGCGAGACGCCTCAAAAGGTGGACGTCGTCGGTGGCGTGCTGCTGGCGATCGCGCTGGGTCTGGCCACTTGGGGCCTGTACAACCCAGCGCCTGACGGCAAGCAGGTGTTGCCAAGCTACGGCCTGCCCTTGCTGGTGGGCGCGCTGATCGCAGCCATCGCATTCTTCGTGTGGGAACGCTTCGCGAGCACCCGGCTGATCGAGCCGGCCGGCGTGCACTTCCGGCCGTTCCTTGCGGCGCTGGGTGCGTCGCTGGCTGCGGGCGCGGCGCTGATGGTGACGTTGGTCAACGTCGAGCTGTTCGGCCAGGGCGTGCTCGGTAAGGATCAAATCGAGGCCGCCGCGCTGCTGCTGCGGTTCCTGATCGCGTTGCCCATCGGCGCCCTGTTGGGTGGCTGGATCGCGACCAAGATCGGCGATCGGATCGTGGCGTTCACCGGCCTGTTGATCGCCGCGGGCGGTTACTGGCTCATCTCCATGTGGCCCGTCGACGTGCTGGCGGCCCGCCACGACCTCGGCCTGTTCACCGTGCCCGCACTCGACACCGACCTGGCGATCGCGGGCCTGGGCCTTGGGCTGGTGATCGCACCGCTGACGTCGGCGACACTGAGGGTGGTCCCCGCCGCCCAGCACGGAATCGCCTCGGCCGCGGTGGTGGTGTCCCGGATGATCGGCATGCTCATCGGCATCGCGGCGCTGTCGGCCTGGGGCCTGTACAAGTTCAACCAGATCCTGGCAGGCCTGCCGAGCGGAGGCGGGAACACGCTGACCGAGCGGCTGGCCGCGCAGGCGGCCCGCGTTCGCACGGCCTACGCGCTGCAGTACGGCGAAATCTTCACCATCACCGCCTTCGTCTGCGTGGTCGGCGCCCTGCTCGGCCTGTTGATCAGCGGCAGACACGAACACGCCGACGAGCCCGCGCCCGCGATCGATGCCGACGAAACGCCGACCAAGCTGATCGACGCGCCGACTCAGGGCCGCCACCGACCCCGCTAGCCGACTGGGCGTCCGCCCCTAGCAGCGCTCGATTCCGGGCCGGAGCAGCTGCGGCTCGTCGATCTCCAGTTGGTCCTCGGCGGTCAGGTTTCGCAATGCGTCACAGATGAAGGCCTTGAGGCCCTTGGGATCCACAGGTCGAATACTGAGCCAGTCCTGCAATGCAGTCACGCTCGTTGTCCTTTGCTAGTGCCCACCAGGCGCGCAACTCGTCGGTGAAAGCGCTTTGGTACGAGTGTACCGGCGCATTCGCCCTGATTGGTTGCTAGCCGGGCCGGGTATGCGTGCGAAAGGCAACACTTCGAGCGGAGAAATTCATGTCAACTTCACTGAATGGCAAGACTATTGCGTTCCTCGTCGCGCCCGAAGGCGTCGAGCAAGCCGAACTCATCCAACCCTGGAAGGCGGTCGAGCAGGCAGGTGGCACACCCGAGTTGGTGTCGACGGAGGTCGGAAAGATCCAGGCGTTCAACCACCTGACACCGGCCGACACGTTCGAGGCCGACAAGGCCGCCGACAGCGTTTCGGCGTCCGACTACGCCGCGCTGGTTTTGCCCGGCGGCGTCGCCAACCCCGACTTCCTGCGCACCAACGATGCCGCCGTCGCATTTACCAAGAGTTTCTTCGACGCTGGTAAGCCGGTTGCGGTGATCTGCCACGCGCCGTGGACGCTGATCGAGGCCGACGTGGTGCGCGGGCGGACGATCACATCGTGGCCGAGCGTCAAGACTGATCTCCGCAATGCAGGTGCCAATTGGGTCGATGACGAGGTGGTCGAATGCTCGCGCGGGCCAAACACGTTGGTGTCGAGCCGCAAGCCCGACGATCTGCCCGCGTTCTGCAACGCGCTGGTTGGGGCATTCGCTAAGGACAGCTCATAGCCGAACTCCGCCCGCGAAAGTTAAGGCGTCGGTAATCTCGCGGACATGCTGATCGCCGCGCTGCGCGACATGCAGTGGCGAAGGCGACGCTTCGTCATCGCAATTCTTTCCACCAGCATCATCTTCGCGATGACGCTCGCCCTCACCGGGCTCGCGAACGGGTTCCGGGTCGAGGCGGAGAAGACCGTCGATTCGCTCGGCGTGGATGTGTTCCTTGTCAAGGCCGGCGCGTCCGGCCCGTTCGTCGGGGCGACGCCGTTCGCGCCCGTGAATCTTGCACGCATCGCCGCAGACCCTGGAGTGGACGCAGCGGTTCCGCTCGCGTACGCCGGCGGCACGGCCACGCTGGGTGATACGACGCGCAATGTCGACATTTTCGGCGCGCCGGAGAATGGGCCAGGCATGCCCACCATGTCGGAAGGCCGGCCAGCGTCGACCCCTGACGAGGTCGCGGTGTCGAGCACGCTCGGACGTCAGATCGGCGACGACGTCGAAATCGCTTCGCGCAGACTGCGCATCGTCGGCATCGTGGAGAACTCCACGGCGCTGGCAAACCTGCCCAACGTCTTTCTCACCACACAGGGCGCACAACAACTGGTGTACGGCGGTCAACCGCTTGTCTCATCGGTCGGCATTCGCGGCAGCCTCGGGCAGATACCCGACGGTTATCGAAGTATCGACAGCGCAGGGGCGATCGCCGATCTGCTCCGGCCGCTGAAGGTGGCGGTGAGTTCGATTACCATCGTTGCGATTCTGCTCTGGGTGGTCGCGGCACTGGTCGTCGGATCGGTGATCTACCTGTCGGCGCTCGAACGCCTGCGAGACTTCGCGGTGTTCAAGGCGATTGGCGTCCCGACCCGCAACATCGCCGCCGGGCTGGCGATGCAGTCGGTCATCGTGGCACTGCTTGCCGCACTCGTCGGCGCCGGTCTTTCGCGGCTGCTCGGACCGCTGTTCCCGATGCAGGTCATCGTGCCCGCGGAGGCCTTCATCGCGCTACCCGTGGTCGCCGTCGTCATCGGCTTGATCGCCAGCGCTACCGGATTGCGGCGCGCGGTATCGGTCGATCCCGCCATCGCGTTCGGAGGTCCATGAGCATGGGCGATCTCAGCATCCAGAACTTGGTGGTCGAGTACGCCAGCGGAGCGGATACCGTCCGCCCGATCGACGGCTTCGACCTCGACGTGGCCGCGGGTTCCCTGGTCATCCTGATGGGCCCCAGCGGCTGCGGGAAAACGACGCTGTTGTCCTGTCTCGGAGGGATCCTGCGACCCAGTTCCGGGGCGATCAAGTTCGGCGATGTCGACGTCGCGTCGCTGACCGCCCGCGAGCTGTCGACATACCGCCGCGACACGGTGGGCATCGTGTTTCAGGCGTTCAACCTCGTGCCCAGCCTCACGGCGATCGAGAACGTGATGGTGCCCCTCAGCGCGGCGGGCGTTTCGCGACGCGCGGCTCACAAGCGGGCAGGACAGCTGCTGGCCCGGGTCGGCCTGGAGGACCGGGTGTTGCACCGGCCAGGCGATCTCAGCGGTGGGCAGCAGCAGCGGGTCGCGGTCGCACGGGCCATCGCCCTCGATCCGCCGCTCATCCTGGCCGACGAGCCCACCGCGCACCTGGACTTCATTCAGGTCGAAGAGGTGCTGAAGCTGATCCGCGAGCTCGCAACCGGTGACCGGATGGTGGTCGTCGCGACCCACGACAGCCGGATTCTGCCATTGGCCGATCGGGTCGTCGAATTGGTTCCGGAGTTCGCATCGACCGACCGGCCCCCCGACACGGTTCGGCTGGAAGCCGGCGAGGTGTTGTTCGAACAGGGCACGATGGGCGACCTGATCTACGTTGTGTCCGAGGGCGAACTCGAGATCGTCCGCGAATTGGCCAGCGGTGGAGAGGAATTGCTGAAGGCCGTCACCTCCGGCGACTACTTCGGCGAGATCGGGCCGGTGTTCCACATGCCACGCTCGGCCACCGTGCGTGCGCGCACCGACGCGACCGTCGTCGGCTACACCGTGCGAGCCTTCCGGGAGCGGCTCGGCCTCGGCGGGGTGCGCGACCTCATCGAACACCGCCCGCTGGAGATCGACGAAGAGGCCGAGAAAGTTGAGTGAACCCTGTGGGTGCTTCGTCCGTCGGAGGGGGTGTGAATAACTCAACGCAGGCACGTGCCGCCGAAGTCTTCGACGCCATGAACACAGGGCTGCTGGAGAAGATCCGTGATCTGGTCACCGACGACTTCGTCGACCACGGCTCACCGGTTCCCCTGCCGCCCGGCCCGGAGGGCTACATCGCGATCTTGACGTTCGTCACCACCGTGCTGAAGGTGCGATACGAAGTACACGACATCGTGGCCGCCGGTGACATGGTGGCGATCCGCGCCACCGGGCACGGCGTCAACGCGATGTCACCGCAGGGCGTCGCGGTCACCGGCAAGCCCTTCGCGATGAAAACAGCTCACTTCTTCAAGTCGCGCGACGGCCGACTGTCCGAGCACTGGGGCGTCCGCGACGAACTCGACATGCTCTATCAGGTCGGCGCCTTGACGCCGCCCGACATCAGCGCCGGCTAGCCCGGAACCAGACTGAGGAGCAGGTCGGGCCCGATCGGCTCGATGCCGTCGAACCGCCAGCGCTGCGCGTTGGCGATGGACAGCACACCCACGTCATCGACGGCGGCGATGGGCCCGCCCAACAGGATTGGCGCGACATAGGCAAGGATCCGGTCGATCACCCCGGCCCGCAGGAACGCGCCTGCCAACGTCGGCCCGCCCTCCAGTAGCACGTCCGTGCGGTCCGACAATGCCTTGATCACCTCGTGCGGATCACGGGTGCGGATCACCATCGTGCGCGAATCGTCGTCGAGAACTCTTGCCTCAGGCGATATTTCGCGTTCACCAACGACGACGCGCAGCGGCTGGCGCTCGGCCAGGGTGCCGTCGGGCAATCGGGCGGTCAGCGCCGGGTCGTCGACGAACACCGTTCCGGTGCCGACGATGATCGCGTCCGCGACGGCGCGCCTGCGATGCACGTCGGCCCGCGCGGCCTCGCTGGTGATCCACTGGCTGCTGCCGTCAGCGGCGGCGCTCCGTCCGTCGACGCTGGCGGCGAATTTCCATGTGACATGCGGCAACCCGGTGCGCTGCTTGTGCAGCCATTCCCGTAGCGGACCGCCGGCGGCAACTTCGGCCGACACCCCGGCTTCGACCTCGATGCCGGAGTCGGCCAGCCGTGTAGCACCGCCCGCGGCCTGCGGGTTGGGGTCGGCGACAGCATAGGCCACCCGCGAAACGCCGGATGTGACAAGGGCATCCACGCACGGCGGGGTCCTGCCATAGTGGTTGCACGGCTCAAGCGTCACGACCGCGGTGCCGCCGACCGCACGCTCCCCCGCCCTGCGCAACGCCACCACCTCCGCATGGGGGCCACCTGGCGGCTCGGTTGCACCGACGCCTGCGATCTCGCCGTCACGGTCCAAAATGACCGCACCCACAGGCGGATTGGGGTACGTGGTGCCCTTGACCCGATCGGCCTGCTCGACGGCCAACCGCATCGCGGCGTCGAGATTCATAGCCGCAGGTGTTTTGACGCCGAGGCGGCCTGCCTGCGCAGCGATTCAACCGCGGCGGCCGGATCCTCCGCGCTGTACACGGCCGAACCTGCGACAAAGCAGTCCACCCCGGCCTCGGCGGCCTCCTCGATCGTGTCTTCGTTGATGCCGCCGTCGATTTCGACCACGATGGTCAGCTCGCCGGCGTCGATCAACCGCCGGGCGATGCCGACCTTGGCCAGCACTTCGGGGATGAACTTCTGGCCGCCGAAGCCCGGCTCCACCGACATGATCAGCAGTGTGTCGAAGTCACGCAGGATCTCCAGGTAGGGCTCAAGCGGTGTGCCCGGCTTGACGGACAGCCCCGCCTTGGCGCCCGCGGCCCGAATGTCGCGGGCCACGCCGACGGGATTGTCGGTGGCCTCGGCGTGGAAGGTGACGTTGTAGGCACCCGCCTCGGCGTACGGCGGCGCCCACCGGTCCGGGTTGTCGATCATCAAATGGCAGTCCATCGGGATAGCGGTTCTCCTGAGCAAAGCTTCCACGACGGGCAACCCAATGGTCAGGTTGGGCACGAAATGGTTGTCCATCACGTCCACGTGCAACCAGTCGGCGCCGGTCACCGCGTCGGCTTCGTCTCCGAGCTCGGCGAAGTCAGCGGCCAGGATCGAGGGCGCGATCAGCGGTCCTGCCATGGCGATCACCCTATCTGTTGGCTCTTCGCGCTAGCGCTCATCGCACTTTGAGTGCCGCGGCGAACATCGCATCGGTGCCGTGCCGATGCGGCCAAAGCTGCACGTACGGCCCGTCACCGAGATCGTCGACTGAATCGAATAGCGTCCGGGTGTCCATGGCCGTGATCGGGTGGCGGCGCAGCGCGTCGGCGACGACCCCGACCGTTTCGGCCAGATGCGGCGAGCACGTCGCGTAGAGCACCACACCGCCGGGACGGGTCAGCCGGATCGCAGAGGCCAGCAGCTCGCGTTGCAGCTTGACCAGCTGTGGCACGTCGGCGGGCTGACGCCGCCAGCGGGCCTCTGGCCTGCGCCGCAGCGCGCCAAGCCCCGTGCACGGAACGTCGACGAGCACCCGATCGAAGCCCGGTTCGAGCCCGGGGTCGCGGCCGTCGACGCGCAACACCTCAACCGGCAGGCCGCGGGTGTTCTGCTCGACGAAGTCTGCGCGCCTGGCGGTGGGCTCGATCGCGGTGACCTGCGCTCCCTCTGCGAGCGCGGCCAGCAGCGCAGTCTTCCCGCCCGGACCGGCACACAGGTCGAGCCATCGGCCCGTGTCGGGGCCGTCCAGCTCGGCCAGCGTAAGCGCCCGCGCCACCAGCTGGCTGCCCTCGTCCTGTACCAGCGCCGCGCCGTCGCGGACGGCCTCGAGTCGGCCCGGGTCACCACCGGCCAGGTAGACGGCGTACGGCGAGTAGCGGCCGATCGTGCCGTCGACCTGCCCGGCCAGCTCTTCGGCGGTCAGCACCCCGGGCCGTGCGGCGAGATGCACCGAAGGCCGCTCGTCGTCGCTGGCCAGCAGCGCGTCCAGCTGCCCGGCATCCGCACCGAGCGCGTCGGCAAAGGCCTGAGCGATCCAGCGGGGATGAGCGTGTACGAACGCGGTGTGCCCGACCGGATCGCTCCCGGCGGGCGGGGCGAGCCCCTCGACCCAGGACTGTTCGTCGCGCCGGGAGATGGTGCGCAGCACGCCATTGACGAAACCGGCTCGCGAAGAATCGAATTCGATTCCCGCCTGCTCAACGGTGGTGGACACCGCGGCGTGCTGTTCGACCCGGGTGCGCAGAAGCTGGTAGGCGCCGAGCCTCAGCAAATCCAGCAGCACCGGATCAATCTGCTCTGGCGGGCGGCCGGCGGCCGCGCTGATGACCGCGTCGAGCAGGCCGCGGGTGCGACAGGTGCCGTAGGTCAGCTCGGTCGCGAACGCCGCGTCGCGACCGGTGATTCCGCGTTCGCGCAGCAGCGCGGGTAGGGCGAGGTTGGCGTAGGAGTCTCGCTCCGAGACCGCACGCAACACGTCGAACGCCGCCTGGCGGGCGGGGTCAAGCGGTTTACGCCGCTGGCGTCGCGGCGTGGTCACTGTGCCCGCGCGGCTTCGTCGAAACGTGCGCCGCGGGCCCAGTCGGCGGCGCTCATCGGCTTCTTGCCCGGCGGCTGGATTTGGCCCAGCACCACCGGCGCCGACGCCGTGCCGACCCGTACGCCGTCGCGGTCGATGCGAATCATGCCTGGCGCCAACGTGTCTGCAGTGTCGTCGACATTGACCGGGCCCAGCTTGACGCGCAAATCGCCGATCATCGTCCACGCGCCGGGGTTTGGCGTGACCGCGCGGATACGCCGCTCGACGACGTGGGCAGGCAGGTCCCACCGCACCCGCGCGCCGTCGACGGTGATCTTCGGGGCGATGGTGACGCCGTCTGCGGGCTGCGGCACCGGGGTCAGCGACCCGTCCGCGATGCCATCGAGCGTCGTGTCGAGCAGCAATGCCCCCGAAACGGCGAGCCGCTCAAGCAGATCGCCAGCGGTGTCGGTGGGCCGGATCGTTTCCGTCACGACGCCGTAGACGGGGCCCGAGTCCAATGCGGGCTCGATCTGAAACGTCGTCGCACCGGACACCGCGTCACCCGCGGCGATCGCGGCCTGCACCGGCGCCGCGCCCCGCCATGCAGGCAGCAACGAGAAGTGCAGGTTGACCCATCCGTGTGTAGGGACGGCCAGCAGCCGCTCGGACAGCAGTGCACCATAGGCGACGACCGCGCAGCATTCGGGCGCCAGCGCCGTCAGCTCGGTGATGAACTCCTCGGAGTTTGGACGCGGCGGCCGAAACACCGGGACGCCGTGGTCGAGGGCCAGTTGGGCCACCGGGGACGGCGACGGCTTGGCCCGCCTGCCCGAAGCCGCGTCCGGGCGGGTCACCACCGCGACGACGTCGTGGTGTGGCGAGTCGATCAGCCGGCGCAGCGACGGAAGCGCGGGTTCGGGAGTCCCGGCGAAGACGATGCGCATCGCGCCAGTGTAGGGACGCCTACCGTGGCGTCTGGTAGTACTCCCGCTCCGAGACCCCCGCCATCGGCGCAACGAACATCCACGGGATGGTGCTGATCAGCCGGTTCACCGTCGCGACCGCGTCGTTGTAGTACTGACGCGCGAAGGCCAGCTTGTTCTCGGTGTCGGCGAGGTTGTCCTGCAGATTCAGGAAGTTGTTCGACGAGTTCAGCTGCGGGTAGCTCTGGCCCAGCGCCAGCAGCGGTGCAAGGGCGGCATCGAGTTCCGTTTCGGCTGCGCTGCGCTCTGCCACCGATTTCCCGGTTGTCGCCGAGGTCAGCGCCGCTCTGGCGTCCGTGACGTGATCGAGGATGCCCTTCTCGTGGGCGGCGAACGTCTGAACGGTGTGCACCAGGCTGGGGATCAGCGACGCGCGACGCGTCAGCTCCACGTCGATGCCGGACAGGGCTTCGCCGACGCGGACATCCGCGGCGCGGATCTTGTTGTAGCCCATCACGAAACCGATCAGCACCAGCACCGCAAGCACCAACACCAGGATCAGCAGGAATCTCACCATGATCCACCTCCTCCTCCACCGCCGCCACCACCACCGCCGCCGCTGAAGCCGCCACCACCACCGGTGGAGGACGACGACGACTGCGAAGCGGTGTAGGCGCCGATCGAAGACGACAGCGCCGACTCGAAGCTGTCGAAACTGGGGCCGCTGGACCCGCCGACAAGTCCCCACCCGGTGGACGACGACGAGTTGTACCAATCCGGTTGCGGCGCAGCTGTTCCCGTCGATGTCTCATACTTCTTCGCCCACAGCGCGGCGGCACCGGCAGCGACGGCGAACGGGACATAAGCGGCATAGAGGTCCTTGCGGGCCGAGAAGTCAAACCGCGTCTCCGCCGAGTCGGTCGCCAGCAAGCGGTGGAATCCGCCGGCACGCGACCATAATTCGCGCCCGGACGCGGTGCGTCGACTGCCGACGCCGTCGGCCCATGACCGGATCGACAGCAGGAAGAACGCCACGAACGGTAGGGCCCAGATCGTGGTCGGGAATCCCCACAGGAAGAAGCCGCACACCATGAGAATGAAGGCGATCGCGTTCGCGGTGCGCACCCACAGTTCCTTCTTCACCTTCATTATCAGGCCGTTGTCGTACGCCCACTTCTCGACGGCCTTGGCCATGTCGGTCTTGGCCCTGTTCAGCTTTTGGCCGGAGTTCACGGTGTGCCCGGCCTCGAATTCCTTGCCCGCGTGGGTAACCCCGAGCGCATACCCGACTGCCCGGCTTACCGGATCGACGTCCGCCCACCCGCCGCGCTCGGTGGTTCCGCGCATGTTCCACTGCTTGTCGTTGACCTGTTGCAAGTCGATCAGCTTGCGCTCGGCGAGGTAGAACAGCGTGGCCGTCAGTCCGGTCTTCGGGACGTTCTCGGTGCGGATGTATTCGGTCTGCACCGGCCCGAGGCCCGGCGGAGGCGCATATTGCAGCGGGAACCCGGGCGGCGGCTCGACGGTGGTGCGATACCAGAGGAACGCACCGAGCCCGAATGCCACTGTGAGGCCGGCGATCCACAGCAGGCCGGTCACCGACTGGCCGAGGATGCGATCCCATGCCGACGGCCACGGCACGCTGGCCTGCGGTGGTGTCGGCACGTCGACGCCTGCCCGCACCGTCACTGGAGTGCGCGGGGCCAGGTTGATCGCCGAAAACCTCACGGTGTCCCCTGCGATGGTCACGTCTTGGCATTCTCGGCCCAACCCGACGCCGACCGAACACTGCACGCGGCCGACATCGCCGGGCAGGGTGACGGAGATGTCGGCCTTCTCGATCGTGTTGTTCCACGATCCAGCGACGACGTTCCAGAAGAATACTGACGGCGACGCGGACGGCTGGCCCGTCGATGCGGCGAACGTCCTATTGGTGCCCGTCGTGCCGGGGTCGAGGACACCCGGGATGCTGTAGCGGATCTCGAAGACGTGGGCTCCCCAAGACAAGGTGCGGTCGGGATCGCCGATCTTTGCCACCCGGAATCGCTGGCCGCAATCCCACATCATCTGGTACGAGACGGGCTCGCCGTCGAGCAGAATCGAGCTGATCTCGGGCATCTGTCGCAGCCCGGGATTGTTTTGGTTCGAGATGTCCCACCACTGGAAAATGCCGTGCCTGCCACTTGGAAACTCGCCCGTGATGGTCTCCACCGCGTCGAGTCGGCCGTCACGGTTGACGACGAAGTCCGCCTTGAAATTGCTGAAGACGACCGGGTCCTCGATGTCGGAGGCCTCCGACACGCTCTGGATCACCATTGGCCACAGCAGCCCAAAGGTGATGAGCGCCAACGAGATCAGCCATCGGACCACCCGCCCCATGGCCACCTCCTGATCGGCGCGAGTCGCCGTGTCCGCATCACCCTATGTGCAAAGGGTCGATTTGCACACGTGTTGGCTGTTGATCGTGCCGCGCACTGAACACGCCGGTGGCGCGTCGCAGCGCCGCCGCGAGCGCCAGCCCGCCGTCGCGTGGCACCCGCACGAGCATCCGGCTCACCGGACTGTCGGCCGCGACGCCTGGCGGGCGGCGGGCGCCGGTCGGCAGGTCGACGGGCCCAAGCAGCTGTGCCGATTCCGGCAATTCTGCGATGTCGAGCAGTGCGTTGACGGCCGCGGGCGCGCCGTCGACCGCTGCGATGTGCACGGCAGGCGGCAGACCGACCTCGGCGCGGGCGTCGAACTCGATGTCGGCGTGGCCCACCGGATCCCACCGGATCAGCGACTGCACGGTCGGGATCGTCGACTCGGCGACCACCGCGACGGTGCCGCCGTCGCCGCCAGGCCGAACCAGCGCCGCCGCGGCCATCCAGCGTCGCAGGGTGTCCTCCGCGGCGCGCAGATCCTGCCGGCCGAGCAGGGCCCAGCCGTCCAGCAGCAGGGCCGCTCCATAGCCGCCCGCGGCGACAGGCTCAGCCCCTGGTGTCGCGACGACGACGGCCGGTTCGCCGGGCACGGAGGACAGCATCGCGTCGCCACCGGAGGTGATCACGGAGATGCCTGGAAGCGCCTTGCCCAGTTCCTCTGCGGTGCGCCTGGAGCCGACCACCACGGCGCGCACCGCGTCGGACCCGCAGCGCGTACAGCGCAGCGCCGACTCCTCGCGGCCACACCAGCGGCATACCGCCCCTACGGTGTCGCGGTCCGGCAGCGACAGGGGCCCGGTGCAGTGCCTGCAGCGTGCGATGGTCCGGCAGCGCGCGCACGCCAGCGCGGGCACGTAGCCGCGACGCGGCACCTGGACGAGCACCGGCAGACCGGCTTGCAGCGCGGTCCGCGCGGTCCGCAAGGCCAGCGACGGCAGCCGGGCGGTACGGGCGGCGGGGTCGCGCTCCTGCTCATGGCCACTGTCGTCGAGCGCGACGACGCGCGGCGCACGTGCCCGGACGACGGGGCGGGCCGCGACCAGATCGTGGGCCCATCGGCTGCGCACCAGCGCCTGCGCCTCGGCGGTGCGGGCGTAGCCGCCGATCAATGCCGCACAGCGAAGTTGATGCGCGCGAAGCATCGCCACCTCCCTGGCGTGCGGGTAGGGGGCACGCGGTTCGGCGAGGGTGTCGTCGCCGTCGTCCCAGACCATGGCCAAGCCGAGGTCGGCGACGGGCGCGAACGCCGCGCTGCGGGTGCCGATGACCATGCGAGCGCCGCCGCGCAGCACGGACAGCCAGCGGCGGTAGCGCTGCGCGGGTCCCAGCCCGGCGGACAGCGCTACCACCCTGTCCTCGTCGACGTGCCGAATTGCGGTGGCGTACAACGCGTCGACGTCGCGCTGGTCGGGCAGGATCGCCAATACGCCGCGGCCGGAATTCACCGTCATTGCGGCGGCCTCGGCGAGGCGGTCTGCCCACTGCTCCCCCGGCAAGGCCTGCCACACGGCGCGGGCGGCGCGTCCGTCGGACAGAGCGGCAAGGAACTGCTCGCCGCGTCCGTAGGTCGACCAGGCCGCCGTGTCGACGGGTTTGACGGAAATGGGCGCCGGCTCAGGGGCGGTTTGTTTCTCGACGTTGGCGTGCCGTGGCGGGACGGCAAGCCGCAACACGTCGGCGCGGGTGCCCGCGTAACGCGCGGCAACAGCGTCGACGAGACGGCGCACGTCGGGGGTGAGCACCGGCTCGGCCGAAACCACCCGGTCCAACCAGCCGAGCTTGCCGATATGGTCTGTGTCCGAACGCCTTTCGAGGACGAACGCGTCGACCAGCCGGCCGTGGAATCGCACCCGAACACGCACGCCGGGCTGTGCGTCGTCCGACTGCTCGGCGGAGACCAGATAGTCGAATTCGCGATCAAGGTGTGGCACCGACAGCATCGGCAGCACACGCGCGATTGGCTCGTGTTCAGCCTGCTGGCGGGTGGTCGACACTTAAGAAGATGTAGCAGACGGCACAGACGAGCGACCAAAGAACAAACCCGCCGTGATGAGCACCAGTGACGTGGCGTAGGCCCACCAGATCGGCACGGCCAGCGCCTCCGAACCGAGCACGAACTTGCCGATGCCGATCATCCCGTCGGACACCGCGAAACACACCGCACCCAGCGCGGTCCACAGCGTGGGCAGCCGCGCGAGCAGCGCCGCGCACACCATCGCGCCGAGCACCGCGATGTAGAGCGTCACCGGCACGGCCATCCCCTCGTCGAGCAGTCGGGGCCAGAACCACACCAGCAGCCCGGCGCAGGCCAGCACCGTCACCGCGGCGGCCGCGAGCCGCGGCCCTGAGCGCGAGACCAGCGGGATCAGCGCGGCCAGGAAGCACAGGTGGGCGATCAGGAAGGCCACCAGCCCCAGCACGAACGACGGTTCCCACCACGGAATTGCCAGCAGGAAGTCGCCGGCCGCGGAGAACAATAGGGCGCCGATCAGCCAGCGACGTTCCCGCGCGATCGGGTGCGTCAGCGCGGCGCCCGCGAGCAGCACCGCCGCCAGCGCCTTGACCGCGGGTTGCAGAGCGAACTGGCCGGTGAGTTGGGCACCCGACGGCAGCCGCAGCGCCGTGAGGATGAGAAATACCCCGTAGCCGGCGCCAACGACCGCGGCCGCCACCCACAGCAGCCTGGTTCGCGGGTGTGCGTACCGTGTCCTCGTGTCTGTTGCCGAGGAGAAGCCGGCCGTCGACGCCATCTTGCTGAAGGTACTGGAGGCCGTTCCGTTTCAGTTGACAACCGACGGAGGTGTTGAGGCCTCCCGGCAACGGTTCCGCGACCTGCCCCGCAGGCAGGTCCATCCCGACGTGCGCACCGAGAACCGCACCATCGACGGACCCGCGGGGCCGATCCCCATCCGGGTGTACTGGCCACCCAACGACACCGAGGCCACTCCGCCGATCGTGCTCTTCATCCACGGCGGCGGATGGTCGGTCGGCGACGTCGACACCTATGATGGCGACGCACGCAACCACGCGGTCGGAGCGGGTGCGGTTGTCGTGTCGGTGGATTACCGGCTGGCGCCCGAACACCCCTACCCGGCTGCCGTCGAAGATGCTTGGGCCGCAACGCAATGGGTGGCCGCGCACGCCGGGGAGCTGGGCGCCGATCCCGACCGGCTTGCCGTTGCGGGCGACTCAGCGGGCGGCAACCTGGCGGCGGTGGTGGCACAGTTGGCGCGGGATGCGGGCGGGCCCGCGATCCGGTTTCAGCTGCTGTGGTACCCGGCGACGACATGGGACACGTCGCTGCCGTCGTTCACGGAGAATGCCAACGCGCCGCTGATGGGCTACTCGGCGGTCAAGGGATTCTCCCGTTGGTATGTCGGCGATTTGAATCTCTCGGATATGCCCGCGACGCTGGCACCGGCGCGGGGGAACCTGACCGGCCTTGCGCCCGCGTACATCGCCGTCGCGGGTCATGACCCACTGCGCGACGACGGCACCCGCTACGCGGAACTGCTTGCCGCAGCGGGTGTGCCCGTCGAACTGCACAACGCGAAGACGCTGGTCCATGGTTACCTCGGCTATGCGGGTGTGGTGCCCGCCGCGACCGATGCCATGGATCGCGGACTTTCGGCCCTGCGTGAAGCGTTGCAAACGCCATGAGTACCTCGATGGGACGAGGTGTGAGGCCGTCACCGGCCCGCGAGAACTTCAAGACGTGGATCCAAGGGTTTCTTACCAAGATCAATGATCTCCATCTGGAGGTCCTCGAGTCGTTCCCGAACGCCGACGGCAGCCGCGTGGCCTCCCGCTGGGTGCTGACCGGGAAAAACAACGGCTTCGCAGGCACGGCGGCCGACCAACAGGACATCGAACTGACCGGCACCGCGGTCTGGGCCGTGCGGGAGGACGGCAAGCTGCTCAGCAACCACGTCGAGCGCGCGGCCCTGGAACAGCTCCAGCGGCTCACCCGGTCGACTTGAACCGGTCGCGATACGCCTTGGGCGAGATACCGAGCTGAGTGACGAACACCCGTCGCAGTGTCTCCGCGCTTCCAAATCCAGCGATGCGCGCCGAGTCGGCCACCGAGCGGCCTGCGTCGAGCGCCGAACGCGCTGCGTCGACGCGGATCATCTCGACATATCGGGCCGGAGTGGTGCCGAGTTCACTCTGAAACAGCCGACTGAGTTGTCGAGTGCTCAGAGATGCTTGGGCCGCAAGAGTTTTCACCGTGTGGTTGAGGCCGGGATCGGCGGCGATGGCCTCGGTCAGGGCACGCAACTGCGACCGCTGCGGCGGAGGTGTTTCGACGAGCGCGGAGAACTGCGATTGACCACCCGCCCGCTTCATGTACACGACCAGCGACCTCGCGACATCGCGAACGAGGTCGGCGCCGTAGTCGTCTTCGACGAGTGCCAGCGCCAGGTCGATGCCTGCCGAAACCCCAGCGGAGGTATAGATGTCGCCGTCTCGGACGAAGATCGCGTCGGGTTCGACGCTGATCTGGGGGTAGGCGCGCGATAGCAGGCCCGTGTGCCGCCAGTGGGTGGTCGCGCGGCGGCCATCGAGGATTCCGGTCTTGGCCAAAATGAAGGATCCGGTGCAGATCGATGCCATTCGGCGCGTCCTCGGCTGCAGATCCTTTATGGCGGCCACCAATTCGGGGTCGATCGGTAGGCCGACAAGGTCGTCACCGCCGGAAACCACAGCGGTGTCCGCGGCTTTGACCGAACCAATCGAAGTCGACACGGCCATCCGAGTGCCGACCGACGTCACGACGTCCTGCCCGTCGACCGACGCCATGACCACTCCGTAGGACGCGCCGAATCGGTTCGCCTCCGCGAACACCTCCGCAGGTCCGGCGACGTCGAGCAATTTCATCCCGTCGAACACCACAAACAGGACGGCTCGATCGGCGGGCATGCAGACACCATATGTCGCTTTCTGTGGGAATGATGGCGCAACGGACAGGACGCTCGATGGCCCGACACGCCGACACTGAGGCCATGACCAAACAAACCATCGCGGGACTCGAGATTCCAGACACACCGCTGGTGCGAGACACCACCTCCTACATCCGAGACGTCGAGGATGATCTGCTGTTCGACCACTCCCGACGCGTGTTCCTATTCGGCGCGCTGCAGGGGCAGCGGCGCGGCCTCGACCCGGACCTCGAATTGCTCTACGTCGGGGCGATGTTCCACGACATCGGCCTTACGGCGGACTTCCGCGATTCAACGCTTCGTTTTGAGGTCGACGGAGCCAATGCGGCGGAGAAGTTCCTGCGCGACCGTGGTCTCGACGATGCGACCGTGCGCAAGGTCTGGCTTTCCATCGCATTGCACACCACGCCGGGCGTTCCCGAGTTCCTCGACCCCGAGATCGCCCTTGTCACCGCGGGAGTCGAGACCGATGTCCTCGGCATCGGCCGCGACGACCTTTCCGACGATGCGCGCAACGCGGTCACCGCCGCCCATCCTCGGCCCGACTTCAAACGCCGCATACTGCAGGCGTTCACCGACGGCAACCGGCATCGTCCTGGCAGCACGTTCGGCAACGTCAACGCCGACGTACTCGCGCATTTCGATCCGACATTCGTCCGCGACGACTTCGTCGAAATCATCCTCAACAACGGCTGGCCCGAGTAGGCCGTCGGCGGAGCGCTACCGTGTGGCCATGGCTGAATCCACGACTGCACGGCCTGGCGTCGATCCCATCATGGCGGCGCTACTTGACGCATTCCCGTTAACGTTCACCATCGACGAGGGTGTCGAAGTGGCCCGCGAGAAGATGAGGCAGCTCAACGCGCCGCCAGAGCTCTTGCCCGAGATGCGAATCGAGGAGCGCACGATCGGCAACGGAGACATCACCGATGTCCCGGTTCGCATCTACTGGCCGCCCATCGAGCAGCACGACAACCTGCCCGTCGTGGTGTTCTACCACGGGGGCGGCTGGGCGATCGGCGACCTTGACACCCACGACCCGGTAGCCCGCGCCCACGCCGTCGCGGCCGAGGCCATCGTGGTGTCGGTGGACTACCGGCTTGCACCCGAGCATCCGTACCCGCAGGGCATCGACGACTCGTGGGCGGCGCTGCAGTGGGTCGGCGAGCACGCTTCCGAGCTGGGCGGCGATCCCACGCGCATCGCGGTCGCCGGCGACTCGGCGGGCGGCAACATCTCGGCGGTGATGGCGCAGCTGGCCCGCGACAACGGCGGGCCTGCGCTCGTGTTCCAGCTGCTCTGGTACCCGTCGACCACGGGCGACATGACGCTGCCGTCGATGATCGAAAACTCCGACGGGCCGATCCTGGACGAGGACGTCGTCGCGGCGTTTATGCAGTGGTATCTGCCGCCCGAGATCGACCCCAGCGAGCCTGCCAACCTGCCGCCAACTCTGGCGCCTGCCAACGCCGCCGACCTATCCGGCCTGCCGCCGGCCTTCATCGGCACCGCAGAATACGACCCGATACGCGACGACGGTGCCCGCTACGCCGAATTGCTGTCCGCGGCAGGTGTTCCCGTGGAACTGTACAACGCTCCGACGCTGGTGCACGGATTCGTCAGCTTCGCATTGGTGGTTCCCGCCGCGGCCGAAGCCACCAACCGTGGCCTCGCAGCGCTGAAGGCCGCGCTGCACCGTGGATGACCGAGCGGCAGGTGCTCGATGCGTGCACACCGCGCCAGTGGGAAGAGTGGCTGGAGCACAATCACGACACGGCGAGTGAGGTCTGGCTGCAGCTGCTGAACAAGAACGCACCGGAACCGGGCATGTCGTACGGCGAGGCGGTAGAGATCGCGCTGTGCTTCGGCTGGATCGACAGCCTGGCGCGAGGCTACGACGACGTTTCGCGCATTCAGCGGTTCAGCCGGCGAAAGCCACGCAGCGCGTGGTCGAAATCCAACGTCGAACGGGTACAACGCCTCATCGACGCCGGACGCATGCGGCAAGCAGGCCAGCGCCATATCGACGCCGCCAAGGCCGATGGCCGGTGGCCGACGTCCTAGCTGGTGCGCCCGCCCCCGTAGTCGACCTGCCAGTGTTTGATGCCGTTGAGCCAGCCCGATCGGAGCCGGTCGGGCTGTGAGATCGGGGTGAGGTCGGGCATGTGGTCGGCGATCGCACCGAACATCAGGCCGAGGGTCAACTTCGCGAGGTTGGCGCCGATACAGTAGTGCGCGCCAGTTCCGCCAAAACCAACGTGCGGGTTAGGATTTCGCAGAATGTTAAAGGTGAACGGGTCCGCGAAGACGCCTTCGTGGAAGTTGGCGGAGCGGTAGAACGTGGCTAGCCGGTGCGCGGAAACGCGCTCGGCGGAACCCCATGCCACCGTTTGAACGCGTGGCAGAACGTCGAAGTGTCGGTGTAGCCCAACCGCTTTGACACCTCCTCGACGGTAAGGCCGACGTTGCACAGCAGGTCCACCGCCAGCGTTGAGCGCGCCTCGTTGAGCAGCGCACGAAACGACGTGCCCTCCTCCGCCAGCTGGCGCCGCAGCGTTCGCGGGTGCACGTCCAGCTCCGCGGCCATCTCCGGCAGCGTCGGGAAGCGACCGGATTCCCGAAACAGCTTGGAGCGCACCACTGCGGTGATGCCACGCCGTTGTTCGTTGCGCTGCAGCAGCACATCGCACTGCGCGATGCACATCTGCAGCGTGTGGCTATCCGCTTGCGGCAGTGGCTCGTCGAACATCGCGCGCGGAAAGTGCAAACGGTTGTGCGCACGACCGAACTCTCTATCCGCCACCGGCAGCAGCTCCAGCAGCGGCGCGACGATCTCCTCGTCGAGGGTCGCCTCGACGGTCACCTGGTCGGCATACCGCGCAACGACCGGAAGCGCGAATTCGCTGACCGTTACGACAATGCTTGCGACGTCACGCTCGAGGAAGAAGCCGCGAACATCGGGTGGCAGATGGTCGACCACGAACTCGAGCAGGCAGCTGTCGGCTCCCTCGAACAGCTTGATGTCGATGTTGAGCATGGTCAGCGAGAAATAGCGCATCGAGACGTCGAAGAGCTCGCGGAACGTCGCACACGACATCGCCGCGAACCCAAACAAGCCGAGATGCGTCAACCGGAACCTGCTGCCCACGTCGATGCCCAGCCCGGCGTGGTCCGGCAGCGCGGCCAGAAGCCT
>JAVRPX010000213.1:0-6638 GCA_032161985.1 Mycobacterium sp. | reverse complement strand
GACCCGTCGCTGCAGCCCTCGCTGTAGCGGCGGGTTTTTCGTTAGCCGGTCTAACGCCTATTCTGGGGTTCATGAAGTCGACAAGAACAGCCGTTGTGGCGGCGGCGATCGTTCTAGTCGGCGCCGCCGCGTCCACCGCGACCGCCCACGCCGACCCCGCTCCCGCACCGCCGCCCGCGCCGAAGACGACCATCGACGCCGACGGCACGTACGTGGTCGGCAAGGACATCCAGCCGGGCAGGTACGGCTCGGCAGGCCCCGTCGGCGACGGTGCGTGCTACTGGAAACGCGTCAACGGGACCGACATCATCGACAACGCGCTGACCAAGAAAGCGCAGGTCGTCCAGATCGAGCCGACCGATACGTCGTTCACGACAAACGAATGCCAGGCATGGCAGCTGACCGACGCTCCCTTGCCCGCCCAGGGCCCAGGTGATCTCCTCGGCCAACTGGGCCAGCTGGCGCCGATCATTGCCCACAACCCCGCGCCGCCCCCGCCGGGCTAGAGTTCAGCGGATCTTCTCGCCGTACACGCGGTCGACCGTCATCGCCATCAGCACCCGGCGGTCGGACACCATCACAGCCCGGTACTCGTCCCAATCAGGGTGCTCCCCGGCGGCGCTGCGGTAGTAGTCGACGAGCGCTTCGACCTCGGGACCATGTGGGTCGGTTCCCGGCCCGGTGAGGGTCACGGCGCCCTCGGCGGTCGCCCACGCCCACCCATCGGAACTGGTGACCTCGAGCGCGGCACGGGGATCACGGCGCAGGTTGGCAGTCTTGGCGCGACCCTCGGTCATCGAAACGTAGATGACGCCTGCGTCCCGGTCGTAGAAGGCAGTGACCGGGGACAGCTGGGGCAAACCGTTCGACTTGATGGTGGCGAGCACGGAGATCCGGCTCTCGGCGATCAGCGTGTGCGGATCGAATGTGGTGGCGGTCATGTCAACGGGCAACCCCACACCGCATGCCTGCTATTCCGTGCTTCCGCCGTAGGGTGACGGACGTGGCCGATCTCCACCCCGGAATCGCTGTCCTGACTCCCCTGCTTGGCATCTGGTCAGGCCAGGGCGCAGGCGAGTACCCGACGATCGAGCCGTTCGGCTATGTCGAAGAAGTGACGTTCGGTCATGTCGGTAAGCCCTTTCTGGTGTACGGACAGCGGACGAAGGCCCGCGACGACGGCCGCCCGCTGCACGCGGAGACCGGATACCTGCGGCTGCCGTCGCCGAAGCGGGTCGAGCTCGTACTTGCCCATCCGACGGGCATCGCGGAGATCCAGGAGGGAACACTGTCGGCTGACGGAATGACGCTCGAGCTGGAGTTGACCGCGACGGCGATCGGGCGCACCTCGTCGGCCAAAGAGGTGACGGCACTGAGTCGTTCGATTCGAGTCAACGGTGACGAGCTGACGTACACACTGCGATTGGGCGCCGTCGGTCAGCCGTTACAACACCATCTGGCCGCGACGTTGCACAGGACACAGCGATGACGGCCCGAAGACGACCGCGAGTGAGGATCGCAGCGATGAACGAGCGAGGACCGGAGCGAGCGGGAGTCGACGCATGACGGAAGACGGCAGAGTCCGCGTCCCCACCGATCTGTACGCCGTCACAGCGGTGGGCGAAGAAGACCACTCAGCGATCGATTCGGCGGCCGTCGAACGGATCTGGCAGGCCGCGCGGCACTGGTATGCGGCCGGCATGCATCCCGCGATCCAACTGTGCCTGCGACACAACGGCAGGGTCGTGCTCAACAGGGCCATCGGGCACGGCTGGGGCAACGGCCCCGACGACCCACCCGATGCCGAAAAGGTGGCTGTCACAACGGAAACCCCGTTCTGTGTGTACTCCGCTGCGAAAGCGATGACGACGACCGTCGTGCACATGCTCGTTGACCGCGGCGTCTTCTCCCTCGACGACCGAGTCTGTGACTACCTGCCCAGCTACACCAGTCACGGCAAGGACCGCACCACAATCCGGCATGTGATGACGCACAGTGCGGGTGTTCCGTTTGCCACCGGGCCGCGGCCGGACCTCAAGCGCATGGACGACAGCGAGTATGCCCGCGAGATGCTCGGGAACCTGAAGCCGATTTATCGGCCGGGACTGGTGCACATCTACCACGCATTGACGTGGGGCCCGCTGGTGCGCGAGATCGTTTCGGCCGCCACCGGCAAGAACATTCGCGACGTTCTGGCCGCCGAGATCCTCGACCCACTCGGTTTCAGGTGGACGAACTACGGTGTGGCGGAATCCGACGTCCCACTGGTGGCGCCGAGCCATCCGACGGGTAAGCCGTTGCCCGCCCCGATCGCGGCGGCGTTCCGCGCCGCCGTCGGCGGCACCATGCACCAGATCATCCCGTACTCGAACACGCCGCAGTTCCTCACGGGCGTGGTGCCGTCGTCCAATACCGTCTCGACCGCCGACGAGCTGTCGCGCTTCGCCGAGATTCTGCGCCGCGGAGGCGAACTCGACGGCGTGCGCATCATGCGGCCGGAGACCCTGTACGCGGCGACCAGGGAGTGCCGGCGGCTGAGACCCGACATCGCGACAGGGCTGGTGCCGCTGCGGTGGGGCACCGGATACATGCTGGGTTCCAAGCGGTTCGGGCCGTTCGGTCTCAACGCGGCCGCCGCATTCGGCCACACCGGCTTGGTGAACATCGCGGTATGGGCCGACCCCGAACGTGGGCTCTCGGCGGGCCTCATCAGCAGCGGCAAGCCCGGCGGACACCGTGAGGCCAAACGGTACCCCGCACTGCTGGACCGCATCACCGCAGAGGTCCCCCGCGTCGGCGGTTAGGAACTTCGCGCTCAGATGTTTGGCGATCTCTGGATCAGGGAACCGGGTGGTAGCCGCTGGACCGGGCACGGCCCAGTCCCAGTCATTGTTGGAGGTAACCGTGCCGAGCCAGCCCCCAGCCAGTAGCTGCACCATTGAGCAGCAGCGCATCGGCGAGATCGAGGTGCTGTCCGTGGCGGGAGTGGTTGACATGCTCACCGCCTCGCAACTCGAGGATGCGATCGCCACCGCAGCTCGGAAAGCGCCGCGAGGTGTGATCGTCGACTTGGGTGCGGTCGAATTTCTCTCCTCGGCAGGCATGGGCATCCTGGTGGCCGCGCGCGATGAGCTGCCCGCGTCTGTGGAATTGGCAGTTGTCGCCGACGGACCTGCGACAAGCCGGCCACTCAAGTTGGTCGGAATCGCCGAAGTCGTCGGGTTGCACACCACGCTCGACGAAGCTCTTGCCGCGCTGACGGCATGAACAACCCGCGGACTGGGTAGCCAGCAGGCCAAGATGTCCACTTCCGGAAGGCCCTGCACCAGCATGCAGTTCGCGCGCGTGGACGCCGTCGCCGATCCGCAGAGCGCCTCGCAGATCCGACGCGAGTTCTCGACCTGGTTGGGACAGCACTTCACGCTCGATTCGACGAAGGCCAGTGACATGGTGCTGGCCGTCAACGAGGCGATGGCCAATGCAGCGGAGTACGCCTACGTGATGGCCGAGCGACCAGGTGCGATGCATGTGCTCGCGAGCTATGACGGGACCGCTGCCACGCTGACTGTCACGGTGACCGACGAAGGCGCTTGGCGGAGCGTGGAGCCTGCGGCGAGAGAGCTCAGACGGGGCCGTGGTATTCCGCTGATGCGTGCGCTCGCTGATCACGCCACCGTCGATTCGTCATCTGGCGGAACCCGGGTCAGCCTGAAGTGGAGCCGCGTCGCCGCGGCTCACCCGCTGCCTTAGAACTGCGGTAGCCGCACGACCTGAACGAAGAACTCGTCGATCTGCCGTACCGCGCTCATGAACTGGTCCAGGTCGACTGGTTTGGTCACGTAGGCGTTGGCGTGCAGCTTGTAGCTGCGCAGAATGTCCTCCTCCGCCGAGGACGTCGTGAGCACGACCACCGGGATGTGGCACAGATCCGGATCGGACTTCACCTTCTCCAGCAGCTGCCTTCCGTCGTATTTCGGCAGGTTCAGGTCGAGCAGGATCAAGTCGGGCCGGGGCGCATCACCATGTGCGCCGCGCCGGTAGAGGAAGTCCAGCCCTTCTTCGCCGTCATGGGCGACGTGCAGGGTGTTCTTGATCTTGTTGTGCTCGAATGCTTCCCGGGTGATCAGCTCATCACCTGGGTCGTCCTCAATCAGCAAGACATCCACTACTCGGCCTTCCTTCGTCATCCGGTCGTTCCTTCCAGAAGGCCGTCGGATTCACTTCCGGCTCGGCCGTGGATTCAGCGGGCAAGGTGAAACGGAATCGCGTCCCCTCGGTGTATGAGGTGTCGAGCCAGATGGTTCCGCCGTGGTGCTCGATGATCTTTTTGCACAGCGCGAGCCCGATGCCTGTTCCGCTATATGCGTCGCGGACGTGCAGGCGCTGAAAGATCACGAATACTTTGTCGGCGAACTCCTCGGGAATGCCGATGCCGTTGTCCGACACGCTGAAGTTCCAGCTGTCGTCATTGCCATCATCGGGTTCGCACTCGATGACGATCCGCGGGGTGACACCTTCCCGACGAAACTTCACCGCGTTGCCGAGCAGGTTCTGCCACACCATTGTCAGCAGGGTGGGATCGCCGTGGACCCGGGGCAGACCGTCGTGAGGTCGCACGATCTCGACGCCGGACTCCTCGACCGCCGCGGAGAGGTTGGTCAAGGCCGAGTCCAGCGCAGTGTCGAGGTCGACGTCCGCATACGTGGCGTTGAGCCGCCCGACACGAGAGAATGTCAGGAGGTCGTTAATCAGCACTTGCATCCGCTTGGCACCGTCGACCGCGAATCCGATGTATTCGACCCCGCGCTCATCGAGCTTGTCGCCGTAGCGCTTCTCGAGCAGCTGGCAGAACGATGCGACTTTACGCAACGGCTCCTGCAGATCATGGGAGGCGACGTACGCGAACTGCTCGAGTTCGGCGTTCGACCGTCGCAGTTCGACCGTCTGCTCGTCGAGGGCCTCCCGGGCGGCTCGTGATGATTCGAGGTCGTCGACGATGCGCTGACGCATGTCCTCGACAGCGACCGCGATAGCCCGGATGTCCTTTGGCCCCCGCGCAATGATGCGTTCGCCGAAGTTGCCCTCCGTGATTCGCCTGCACTGCGCGGCGAGGGCGGTCAACGGTCGGGTGACCGCATTGCGCACCAGCACCAAGAGCAAGATCGCCATGGCGAAGAACGCCGCAATCAGACCGGCCAGCACTCCGTCCCGCCATCCGCGCATGCTCGCAAGCTCATCGATACCGGCCTCCCGCGCCTCCGACAGATGTTCGTTCTGCACATCGAATAGCTGTCGGAGGCGGTCGAATTCGGCCTTGCCGCGCTCCGCCGTCACGTTGGCCACCACCCTCGGGGAGCCGGGCTCAACGCTGGCGATGAGCGGCTCGGCGTAGGTCGCGCGCCACCTGGCTGCGGCTTGTTCGATCGCATTCAGATCGTCGATCGCGTCCGTGCGATGGCCCACGCGACTCCGGAGATCGGCGGCAGCGGCTTGTTCGGCGCGTTGCCCGTCGGTGTAGGGATCGAGGAACTGTCGATCGGCGGCGATCGCGTACCCGCGCAGAGACGTCTCCTGATCCCGAAGCGCCGCCTGCAACTGGTAGGCGGCCACGCGGGCAGGCTGGATGTCATCGATCAGCTCGCTGGACAGCTTGTCGGTGCGATTGAGCAGCACTGCGCCTGTGATGGCTCCCGCGAGCACCAGCAGCCCCATGACGGCCAGCACAAGGTTCTGCCACCCCTGGACGGTGAGTTGCCGTCCGCGTCGCGGAGCAGTCATCCCGTGGTCCGCTCGACACGCACCACCGCGATGTCGTCTGTCAGTCCTCCGTGCGTGTGCGCGCGTGCCTCGGCCTCACCGATCAGCGCGTCGACGAAGGCGCGAGGAGGCAGCGCCGCCACGGAACGGGCCACCTCTAGCAGTCCCGCCTCGCCGAGGCGTTCGTTGCCTCGGCCCGAGTGGCCCTCGAAGAGTCCGTCGGTGAGCAGTAGCAGACCGTGGCCTTCGGGCAGCTCCAATTCGTTGACCGGCCATTCGCGCCCGCCAAGGCCGAGCGCCGGGCCCGCCTGTGGTTCCAGCCACTGCACATCACCGGGTCCGTGCACCAGCATGCCGGGATGTCCGGCCCGAACGGCGTTGAACCGGAGACTGTCCGGTGCGAGTGCCACACTCAACAGCGTCGCGAAGGTCGCCTTGCCCGGGCGTTCGGCGAACATGAGCCGCTCGAGCTGTCGCATGCGCTCGGTGCCGCGAAGCCCGGCGAAAGTCAGAGCGCGCCAGCCGATTCGCAATGCGACCCCAAGGGCGGCCTCGTCCGGTCCATGCCCGGCGACATCACCGATCATGACGTGCACGGTTCCGTCGGGGGTTTGCACCGCGTCGTAGAAGTCTCCGCCCAGTAGAGCGTCCGCGCGGCTTGGTCGGTACTTCGTGATGATGTCGACGCCGGCCTCGTCGAGCAGCAAGGGAGAGGGCAGCAGGCCCCTTTCCAGCCGGGCATTCTCGCCTGCTCGGAGCTGGCTCGCGTGCAGTTCGACGGCAGTGAGCTCGGCGCGCTTGCGCTCGATGGCGTAGAGCAGGGAACGCCGCAGACTGTCGGCTTCCACGCGACCCTTGACGAGGTAATCCTGCGCGCCCGA
>JAVRPX010000212.1:0-8071 GCA_032161985.1 Mycobacterium sp. | reverse complement strand
GGCCGGAAGTCGGCGATCATGTTGTCGATCCGATCGGCGAAACCAAGCCACATCATCGTGCGCTCGTGCCCGAGCGAGCCGTTGGCCACACCCCAGCCGCCGTTGAGCGGCCCCACGAGGTTCTCGGCCGGCACGCGCGCGTCGGTGAAGAAGACCTCGTTGAAGTCCTTGTTCTCCTGACCGGTCATGTCGGCGAAGGGCCGGCACACCACGCCGGGCGTGTCGGTCGGGATGATCAGCACGCTGATCCCCTTGTGCTTGGGCGCATCCGGGTCGGTGCGCACGAACGCCAGGAGCCAGTCCGCGTCGTGGGCGCCGGAGGTCCACACCTTCTGGCCGTTGACGACGAAGCAGTCGCCAGCCGAATCAGAGGTGCGAACGGCGCGAGTGCGCAGCGACGCCAGATCGGACCCGGCGCTTGGCTCGCTCATGCCGAGCGACGCGGTCATCTCACCCTTGAGCACCGGAACCGCCCACCGGTGTTTCTGCTCGTCGGAGCCGAACGAAATCAGCGACGCCGCAATGATGTTCACACCCTGCGGATTGAAGCTGTGATAGATCCGGCGACGGCACAGTTCGTCGAGGTGCACGAACTGCTGCAGGACCGTCGCGTTGCGTCCGCCGAACTCCGGCGGCTGGGCGGGCAGCAGCCAGCCGTTGTCGAACAGCAGCCGCTGCCAGTCTCGGGCCCACTGCGGCATGTGTGACACCGACCGAGGCCGCTCCTGGGTCTCGGCCTCCGACGGCAGATGGTCGTCGAGGAACGCCGAGAACTCGGCTCGAAACTCCTCGACGTCAGGATCAAAAGTCAGCTGCATCGAATTCCTCCGCGATGGTCGCGCGGTGTTCCGCGGCGCCGCCGAGGAGCAGCTCGCCCGCCTTGGCTCGCTTGAGCGCGAACTGCAGATCGTTCTCCCATGTGAACCCCATGGCGCCGAAAAGCTGCAGACCGTGCCGGAACACCAGCGACTGGCACTCCCCCGCAGCCGCCTTGGCCATCGCGGCAGCCAGCCGCCTGCGTGGGTCGTCAGCCGAAATAGTCAGTGCGGCAAAGTAAGACAACGCGCGGGCCCGCTCGGTGGCGACGTGCATGTCGACGGCCTTGTGCTGGACGGCCTGAAAGGTTCCGATCGCCACGCCGAACTGCTGACGCTGCTTCACGTGCTCGAGCACTAGGTCGAGGATGCGTTGGCAGGCGCCGACGGTGGTGATCGCCATGCCGGTGAGCGCGACATGGCGGGCCCGTTCCGCATCGACGTGGACGCGGTCGGTGTCCGGCACGTGTACACCGTCGAACGACACCTCTGCGATGTGGAGCACCGGATCGAACACCGGGCTACGCCTGGTGACCGCCTCGGCTCCGTCGATGACGAACACGCCGGCGTCGGTGACGACCGCGAGCCTTTCGGCACGATCACCGTCGAGCACGTGATGCGCCGTCCCGTACAACACCCAGCCGGCGGCATCGCGGTGCGCCGTGATTCCGCCGTATACGGCCGTGCCCGCCTGTTGTGAATCGAAGCGATCGCCCGCCAAAGGGGCGAACTGGGTCAACGTCGCAAGGAACGGAGTCGGATCGGTGGCGCGCCCCAGCTCCTCGAGCACGATTGCCAGTTCGACCGCATTCTCCGGATCGGTCAGCTCCGTCCAGCCCGCATCCACGTAGGTCTTCCACAATGGGCTCGGATCGACGCCGTCCTCGGCGATGCTGCGCACCAGCGTCGGCGGACACTGCTTGGAGACGGCGTCACGGACGGTCTCCTGCCACAGCCGTTGATCGGCGTCGAACTCCAGTAACACATCGCCTCCCTGCGGCTTGTCACGTAGACACGAGAATAACATTCTCCTTAGATGCTGTAATCGTTCTCGGGATTCGACTAGCACGTTTCGCTTCGGGCATGCCATGCGACTGACCAGCCCACACCCTGACCTGCGAAGAAGTAAGCGATCTGCTGGAGAACCTAATTCTTGCCTTTGAAGAACAAGGCTTTACTATGAGTGTATGTCCGGTTTGGGAGGCCCCAGGTGATCCAACATCCTGACGGGACCAAATCGCCCGTCATCGATGCCAGCGTGCACATCTTCTCCAGGTCGAACAAGGACCTGCGGAGCTTCCTTCGCGAGCCGTTCAAGAGCCGCGGGTTCCCGGATTACGAGATGGACTGGTACGGCGCGCCCGGCGGCGAATACGCATCGAAGACCGAGGGCCCCGATCGGCAATACCCCGGGTCAGACCCCGAGTTAGTCGGCGGGCAGCTGTTCGACGAGCGGGGCACCGACGTCGCGATCCTGCACCCGATGACGCGCGGCATCATGCCCGATCGCCATCTCGGCACCGCGATCGCGGCAGCACACAACGAGATGATGGTGTCGCGCTGGCTCGAGGACAACTCGTATGCCGAGCGGTACCGCGGCACGATTCGCGTGAATCCCGATGACATCACCGGCGCGCTGCGCGAGCTAGACAAGTACGCCGCCCACCCGAGCGTGGTGCAGATCGGCGTCCCACTGCAGTCCCGCGAGGTCTACGGCAAGCCGCAGTACTGGCCGTTGTGGGAAGCGGCAGCCGACGCGAACCTGCCTGTCTCCGTGCACATCGAGGTCGGTGCCGGGCTCTCGTTCGCGCCTACGCCGTCGGGTGTCCCCCGAACCTATGAGCAGTACGTCAGCTTCATGGCGCTCAACTACCTCTACCACCTGATGAACATGATCGCCGAAGGGGTGTTCGAGAGGATGCCCACGCTGAAGTTCGTTTGGGCGGACGGGGCGGCCGACCTGCTGACACCGTTCATCTGGCGGATGGACTGTTTCGGAAGGCCGCACCTCGAACAGACGCCGTGGGCGCCGAAGATGCCCAGCGACTACCTCCCCGGCCACACGTACTTCATCCAGGGCGCGATGGACGGTCCGGGTGACACCGAATTCGCCGGGGAGTGGTTCGGCTTCACCGGCAAGGACGACATGGTGATGTACGGGTCGAGCTATCCGCACTGGCAGCTCAACGAGTTGAAGGTGCCCGCGTCGTATTCCGACGAACAGCGCGACAAGCTGTGCTGGCGAAACGCCGCACAGCTGTACGGCATAGACGTCGGGGCCGGCGTCAGCGCACAGTAAGAGATGACTTCGCGATAGAGGAGACACGATGACCGTGACAACCACAGAGCGGAAGCCAGCTGCCGAGCGGGTCGCGGTCCGCTGCGTCGACTCCGACGTGCATCCGACCCCCAAGAGCGGGGTGTTGACGCAGTACATCCCGGAGCCGTGGCGCAGCAAGTACTTCACGACGCGCAAGATCGGCGACCAGATCTATTACGACGCGCCGGACTACGCGCACGCATACGCGATGCGGGCGGACACGTTCCCTGCCGACGGCGAGTTCGCCGGCAGTGACCCCGACCTCGCGTTCAAGCAGTTGATCATGGAGGCCGGCTCCGACATCGGCATCCTCGAGCCCGCCGCCTATCCGGCGCGCTTTCCCGAGGTGAACCACGCGATGAGCTGCGCCCTGAACGACTGGCAGGCCAACCACTGGTTGGACAGCCACAACAACTGGCACGAGCGTTGGCGCGGTTCCATCTGTGCCGCGATCGAGGCACCGGAGGACGGCGCCCGCGAGATCGAGCGCTGGGCCGGGCATCCCTACATGGGTCAGATCCTGATCAAGGCCGAACCGCGCCCGTCATGGGGCGATCCGAAGTACGACCCGATCTGGGCGGCGGCGACCAAGCACGACATCCCCGTGAGCTGCCACCTGTCCCGCGGCCACCACGAGGAACTGCCTATCCCGCCGGTCGGATTCCCCAGCTACAACCACGATTTCATGGTCACCTACTCGCTACTGGCCGCGAACCAGGTGACGAGCCTGATCTTCGACGGGGTCTTCGAGCGCTTCCCGACGTTGCGAATCGTGTTGGTGGAGCACGCATTTTCCTGGATCCTCCCGCTGATGTGGCGGATGGACGCCATCTACGAGGCGCGCAAGTCGTGGGTCGACATCAAGCGCAAGCCGTCGGAGTACGTGAAGGACCACATCAAGTTCACCACTCAGCCGCTGGACTACCCCGAGGACAAGACCGAGCTGAGCCGGGCGTTCGAGTGGATGGAATGCGACAAGATCCTGCTGTTCTCGTCGGATTACCCGCACTGGACTTACGACGACCCGCGCTGGCTGGTCAAGCACCTGCCCGAGCACGCGAGGGAGAACGTGATGTTCCGCAATGGCATCGCGACCTATCACCTGCCTGAAACTGTCCCGGCCCTCGAGGGCCAAGTGCGGGTGTTCTGAGAGTGCCTGAAGAAACCAAACCGCCCCGGCTGGCGCAGGGGCGCGAGCACGTCGTAGCCACTGTCGACGAGATTCCCTCCGGCACACACAAACTGGTGCCGATCGGGCGACACGGTGTCGGCGTCTACAACGTCAATGGCACGTACTACGCCATCGCGAACTACTGCCCACACGAGGGTGGTCCGCTGTGCTCGGGCCGCGCCCGCGGCCGCACGATCGTGGACGAAAGTGTGCCGGGCGACGCGGTGATGGTCCGTGATCTGGAGTTCATCTTCTGCCCGTGGCACCAGTGGGGTTTCGAGCTCGCGACCGGGACCACCGCGGTCAAGCCCGAGTGGAGCATCCGCACCTACCCCGTCCGCGTGGTTGGCAAAGACGTGCTGGTGCAAGCGTGACCGCGGAGACGAGCGCGAGTGAGGATCGCAGCGAGGTACGAGCGAGGACCGGAGCGAGCGGGAGTCGAGCAATGACCGAGGGCGAGAAGACCATGGAGATCAACGGCGGCAACGTCGTGTACGAAATCCTCGGTGAATCAGGGGATTACATCGCACTGACACCCGGCGGCCGCTACAGCAAGGACATCGAGGGTCTTCGACCTTTGGCCGAAGAGCTGGTCAAGGGCGGCTATCGGGTCCTGCTGTGGGACCGGCCGAACTGCGGAAAGTCCGACGTCCAGTTCTACGGTCAAAGCGAATCCCACATGCGGGCCGAGACGCTGCACGCGTTGATCACCGGACTCGGCATCGGGCCCTGCATCATCGCGGGCGGTTCGGGCGGCGCCCGTGACTCGATGCTGACCACCATGCTCTACCCCGAGATCGTCACGAAACTCGTCGTGTGGAACATCGTCGGCGGGGTGTACGGCTCATTTGTTCTCGGCGGGCACTACATCACGCCGAGCATCATGGCGGTGCGCGGGCTTGGTATCGAAGGGCTGTTGCGAGTGGGCGAATGGAAGGAGCGAATCGCCGAGAATCCGGCAAACAGGGACCGCATCCTCGCGCTTGACAACGACGAGTTCCTCAAGGTGATGCTGCGCTGGCTGAACGCCTTCGTGTCCAAACCCGGCCAGACGATTCCCGGTGTCCCCGACGAGATGTTCGACAACATCAAGGTGCCAACGCTGATCATCCGCGGCGGCGAGAACGATTGGGACCATCCGAAGCGGACCTCACTCGAGGTGAGCTGCTTGATCAGGGGTTCGAAGCTGATCGACCCGCCGTGGCCTGAGGACGCCTGGGAGCGCGCTGGCGAGGAGCGTGCCTCGGGAAAGGTGAAGCGATTCAACATGTTCGACACGTGGGTGCAGGCCGCGCCCGCAATCCTGAAGTTCCTGGACGGCTGATGGGTCTAAGTCGTGTGGATGTGCACTTCGCAGTTGAGCGACGCCTCCAGCGCCGTGTGGACACGGCTTTCCGGGATGCGTTCCAGATCGGTCTTGCGCAGGGTCACACGAACCACGTCGAGGCCGTCGTCACCCGCAACGCGTTCGATGTCGCCGGTGATGCCGAATCCTGCCAGCACACCGTGGGCGTCGTCGTCCGTTCCCCTACTGATATACGTCAACACCCCGGGCTCGGGCATAGTGTTGAATGCCTTGGCGCACAAGGCAACCGCCCTTGCTTTCAGGTCCTCGGGTTCGCCGCCGACCATCAACATCTCGACTTCACGCCGGCCAGCGGGCATCTCTGCGAGGTTGTTCTCGATCACATCGATACCGGCCGAGGTCGCGAGATCGCGGAGGTTCACCATGCCGTCGGCTAATTGGGCACCGGTGAGCCGCCCAGCCGGGTCCACCCGGATGCGCACCACCGCAGTTCTCACGGGCGCAAGCCTATCCGCGAGGGGTGGACGGTCATGACGACCACCACAGCTCTCACCATCGCGGCGTGGCCCGGCATGGAGCCGCGGTTACTCAAGCAGGGTGGCGAGGACTACACCGAGTACCGCAAGCAGGGCGGCTATCAACCGCGCGATGATGTCGATCACCTGTTGGGCGAGGTCGATCTATCCGGGCTGCTCGGACGTGGCGGCGCGGCGTTCCCACTGGCGGTCAAGGTGCGCGCCGTGCGCGACAACGGCCGTCTCCGCAGCGGCGCGGTTGTCGTCGCCAACGGCGAGGAGGGCGAGCCTGCGTCGATCAAAGACCGCTGGCTGCTGCGGCACCGACCGCACCTTGTGCTCGACGGGCTGCGGTTGGCGGCGCGGATGGTCGAGGCCGCTCGCGTCTACGTATACGTCTCCGATCGGCGCGCGGCCGAGGCGGTAGAGACGGCGCTGGCCGAAGTCGACGCCGCCGTGCTCAACGGGCTCGCGATCAGCGTGGTGACGGTTGCTTCGAGCTACGTGGCCGGCGAGGAGACCGCGGCGGTGCGTGTCCTCAACGGCGGCCCGGCCAAGCCAACGGACAAGCCCCCGCGCCCATTCGAAGAGGGGGTTGCGGGTCTCCCCACACTGGTGAGCAATGTCGAGACGCTGGCGAATCTGCCGTTCCTGCACCGGCACGGCGCGCAGGCCTTCCGTCAGCACGGCACGTCGACGTCGCCTGGCACGTTCCTCGCGACGATCACGGGGGCCGGACGGCCGCCTGCGCTCTACGAGGTTCCGCACGGGGTGGCGTTCACCGATCTGCTCGATGTACATGGTGTGCCCGCCGACCAGGTGAGCGGTGTGCTGATGGGCGGCTATTTCGCAGGCCTTGTCAACCGCGACATGCTCGACGCCACGCTCGACCACGACAGCCTGCGAAGGCTCAACAGCGGGCTCGGCTGCGGCGCGATCGCCATCCTCACCGAGGACTGCCCGGTCGCCGTCGCCGCATCGGTGATGGCCTATTACGACCGCGAGAATGCGGGGCAGTGCGGTTCCTGCTTCAACGGCACGGCGGCGATGTCCGCGGTCACCGAGGCGTTGCGCGACGGGCTGGCGACGCCCGAGGACCTGGCCCGGCTGGAGCGGTGGTCGGTGGTGCTCCGCGGCCGCGGTGCGTGCGCGACGCTGGACGGCGCCACCAACGTCGCGGCCAGCCTACTGGCTCAGTTCCCCCAGGTGGTGGCCAGCCATGTGGACAACGGCTGCAGCACATGCCATTCCGCCGCCTTCAGCGCGGTACGCCCGTATGAAGTGGAGGCGGTGATGCCGGCATGAGGATCAAGCTCGATCGCACCCTGTGTGACGGTTTCGGCGCGTGCGCAAAGCACGCACCCGACTACTTTTCCCTCGACGACTGGGGGTACGCGTCACTGGTGAGAAACGGCGAGGTCCCCAACGGAGACCACGACGCGGTCATGCGAGCGCTCCTCGACTGCCCGGTGCACGCGATCATCCAAATGGGCGAACACCGACCATCCGGCGACGGAGCAGCGCATCACGATGCGCAGGAAACACCCGAACCGGAGCCGAAGACTGAGGACAACGAAGCGATTTCGGGATTCGTCCGATGACACGACCGCTACCGGAACTCACGGTCCAGAACGAGTTCTTCTGGACAGCGGGCGGCGACGGCGTCCTGCGAATCCAGGAGTGCCGCGCCTGTGAGGCGTTGATTCATCCTCCTCAGCCGGTGTGCCGGTACTGCCGCAGCCGCAACATGGGCGTACGCGACGTCTCCGGCAGGGCCACGCTGTCCGCCTTCACCGTCAACCACCGGTTCGGCTTCCCCGATCTGCCTCCGCCCTACGTCGTGGCCCAGGTGGCCATCGCCGAGGACCCGCGAGTCCGGTTGACCACCAACATCGTTGAATGCGATCCCGACGAGCTCGAACTGGGCCAGACCGTTGAGGTCCT
>JAVRPX010000211.1:0-3418 GCA_032161985.1 Mycobacterium sp. | reverse complement strand
CAGCGCGACAGACATGGTCACTGCCGCCATCGCGGCGACGAGGAAGCGCACGGAACTATCGGGACTTGCCCTGGATTTCCAGGATCTTGGGTCGGACGTCGACGAGATAGACGCCTGCGGCAACCGCCGCGATCGCCACGCCCGTGATGCCGAGCACCAAGGCCAAAAGCACACCGACGCCCAAGATCACCAGCCAGACCGGCTTGGTCAGCTTTTCGGCGGCGGTGTAGGCGTCGGGCCGCTGCAGCGCAGCGTGAACGAACGCATAAACCGTCGTCACTAACACCGCTATCTGCAAAACAGCGAGGACGTAACCCACTAGGCCTTGAAGCTCCACATAGCTAGCCTAAGCGGGTTACGTCCCCTGGTCGACTTTGAGTCACCCCTAGGGGCGACCTCGGGCCGAATTTACTTCTGGGTGACCTTCTTGGCCGCAGCCTTCTTGGCCGGAGCCTTCTTGGCGGGGGCCTTCTTGGCCGGGGCCTTCTTGGCCGGGGCGGCCTTCGCAGCCTTCTTCGGCAGCTCGACGCCGACCAGCTTGGCGGCGCGCTCGCCCACCGCGCGGGTCTGCGACGCCACGTTGCCCAGCGCCTCCTGGGTCAGCTCGACGGCCTGATCCGACAGACCGGCGACCCGCTCGCGACCCTCTTCGAGCGCATTGGTGCTGCGCAGCCGCTCCAGAGCGGCCTCGCCACGCTCGACGAGATTGTTGTAGCGAGTCTGCGCGGCGTCCGCGTAGCTCTCGGCGACCTTGCGCAGCTCGTCGCTGGTCAGCCGATCACGCAGCTCACCGAACTGGCTCGGCAGGTCTTCCTGCAGCTTGGTCAGGCGGGCACGGCTCTCCTCGACGCGCGCCTCGGCGTCGGTGCGAGCCTCGCCGGCGCGGTCGCGCAGGGTGGCAACGATCTCGTTGACCCGCTCAAGGGCCAGATCGGCGGCGCCAACTGCGGCAAGCAGCGGGGCCTTCAGATCGTCAACGGTCGGCTGGTTCTTAGCAGCAGTCTTCTTCGCCATGTTCGTGGTTCCTTTCACTGAGTTTCGTTGTATTGCTGGATTTCTAGAGTTGGTTGGTCTGCAGTCGGTTCAGTCGTCGGCTCCTCACTGACGGCTTCGTTCTGTTGGCAAAATGACGTGTAAATGTCGAGCAGCACTTGCTTCTGCCGCTCGGTGATCGCCGTGTCGGTGACGATGGCGTCGCGGACCTCGCTCGGATCGCTGGGTTCCAGGATCCCGGCCCGCACATAGAGCACTTCTGCGGACACCCGCAGCGCCTTGGCGATCTGTTGCAGCACGTCGGCGGAGGGTTTCCGCAATCCCCGCTCGATCTGGCTCAGGTAGGGATTGCTGACGCCGGCCTTTTCGGCCAACTGCCGCACGGATACCTGAGCTGCTTCGCGTTGTGTGCGAATGAACGAGCCGATGTCTTGCGCAGCGCTGGACACGACAGCGGCAAGATTTTCATCCTGCGGCATGTGTAGCCCCCTCGTAGCGTTGGGTATCCGATTAGCGACGAGCACAACCGTACGACGGGGTGCTAACTTTTGCAAGCAGGCGCTAGCGCAGGTCAGAAGAGTAGCTGGGCTACCGAATAGATAATCAGGCCGGCCAGCGAACCCACCACGGTGCCGTTGATCCGGATGAATTGCAGGTCACGGCCGACGTGCAGTTCGATGCGCTTGCTGGCCTCGTCGGCGTCCCACCGCTCAATTGTGTCGGTGATCACTGTCGTGATCTCCGCCCCATATTGGGAGACGAGATGCTGCGCCGCCCGGATGATCCAGTTGTCCACCTTGTCGCGCAGGTCGGCGTCGTCGCGCAGTGACTCGCCGATGTGCACCGCGGAGTCGGCGATGCGGGTGCGCAGAGCCGATGACGGATCGTCGACGGACTCCAGAAATATCCGTTTTGCAGCGTTCCACGCGGTTTCAGCTGCCTTGGCGATCTCGTCGCGGGCCATGATCTGTTCCTTGACGTTCTCGGCCTTGCCGATCGTCTCCTCGTCATGCTGCAGGTCGTCCGCGAATTCAAACAGGAATCGGGTGGCCGACCGTCGCAGTTCATGATCGGGGTTGCGCCGAACCTTGTCGGTGAAGTCCATCAGCTCGCGATGGATGCGGTCTCCGACGAGATGGTCGACCCAGCGCGGCGACCAGGTCGGCGAGTCGCGCTCGACCACGCGCTCGATGATCGGGCCGCCGTTGAGCGACCATTGGAACGCCCGGTCTGCCAGCAGCTGAAGGAGCGCCTCCTGTCGTCCCTCGGCCAGCAACGTGGCCAGCACCCGGCCGATCGGTGGTCCCCATTGCGGTTCGGCGATCCGCTTGACGATCATCCTGTCCAATACCGCCTGAACATCCTCGTCACGCAGCATTTCCACCAGCACTCGCAGCACCGTGGACGCCTCGCCAGCCACCCGCTCGGCATGCGACGGCTCCGACAGCCATTTGCCGAGTCGACCCGCGACCTGGGCGTCGCGCAGCTTGGTCTCGACGACCTCCGGCGACATGAAGTTCTCCCGGACGAAGGCGCCGAGGCCCTCGCCGAGCTGATCCTTCTTCTTCTTGATGATCGCGGTGTGCGGGATGGGGATCCCCATCGGGTGCTTGAACAGCGCGGTGACCGCGAACCAGTCGGCCACCCCACCGACCATGCCCGCCTCGGCGGCGGCGCGGACGTATCCAATCCATGCCGCCGCGGCGCCGTGGGACTGCGCCCAGGTGCACAGCAGGAAGATCACGGTGGCGCCGAGGAGGAAGCTCAGCGCGACGACCTTCATCCGCCGAAGGCCACGGAGGCGCTCGGCGTCGGCGGCGCTGTCGGCACCCGCCAGCGACTCCGCGAAGCTGGCGCGCGGCGCGGGCGGAAGGGCCGTCATGGCGCGCCCGCCGACGTTCGGTCTGTGTGCCACTCCTCCATCATCCGCTACGCCGCCGCGGCGCGGCCGGTCCGACAACCCTCGCTGTCAAGATCGGCCGTAGTATCAGGGATAACTAGGGAATGGATCACCGCGATAGTGGCACAGCAGACCCCGGCGGTTGCGGTCAAGACCGATGGACGCAAACGACGCTGGCACCAGCACAAGGTAGAACGGCGCAATGAGTTGGTGGACGGCACCCTAGAGGCCATCCGGCGGCGTGGCAGCAACGTCAGCATGGACGAAATCGCAGCCGAGATCGGGGTCTCCAAGACGGTTCTGTACCGCTATTTCGTCGACAAGAACGACTTGACGACCGCGGTGATGATGCGCTTCGCGCAGACCACGCTGATCCCAAACATGGCCTCGGCACTGTCGTCGAATCTGGATGGCTACGACTTGACCCGCGAGATCATCCGGGTCTACGTCGAGACGGTCGCCTCGGAGCCCGAGCCGTACCAGTTCGTCATGGCCAACAACTCGGCCAGCAGGACCAAGGCGGTC
>JAVRPX010000210.1:0-2530 GCA_032161985.1 Mycobacterium sp. | reverse complement strand
CTCGCGCTGGCCAGGTCCTTCGTGGCAGTGCACATCAACTTCCCTGCCTCCACGCCAGCGGCGCGGAGATCCTGGCCGTGGAAGAAGACAGCACCTGAGCTCTGGGCGCAGGACGCATCGCCGTTGTAGGCCGCTACGAGCACGCCCTTGGCGTTCGCCTGCCGAATGGAGGTACAGATGCCGTCGCCGGGCATCAGCGCGGCGACGGCATCGTAGCCGTCGGCGACGGCGGCGTTGATCGCTTCGCCGACGCTGTCGACCGTGACGTCGGTACCAGCGTTGATCCAGTCGACGGTGCCGCCGGCGGCGGCTTCGATCTTGGGCTTGACCGCGTCATATCCGGTCTTCACCTGGGCGAAGAACGGGTTGTTCTCGATCGCGATGATCGCGATCTTGAGCGGCTTGGTGGGCTTCGTCGTGCTCAACGCCGGTCGCTCGCCCGGCCGCGGCGTTGTCGGCGGCGCCGACAGCGCGTCCGAAGACCGTGTCGTCCGGGTTTCCTGGGCAGTCGTACACCCGGCCAGCAGAGCTACCGAGGCCACGGCGGCCACCCCGAAGGTCATCGCACTTTTCAACGAGAACTCCTTGTCGATCGGCATGTCGGCCGCTGAGTGAGCTCCGCTGGAGGTTGCAGTGTGACGAGACTCACGGGCTCTAGACGCCGCGACCGAGCTCGATCCCATTTCGTTCGGCTGTCGATAAGACCGGTGTTGATCCTGCCGCAATCTGGACGTTCGGATAGCGGAGAATGTGATTCTGCGTTCAAGCAGTGTTCGCCTCAAACGTCGCCCAAGGGTGTGTCCATCATCGCCTGCCCGTCGACTACTCGCTGCACTGGGTTCACCGACCGCAGCACTGCCGATCAGTGTGGTGATGAGGGTGCGCGCCGAGGCGCCCTCGGCGGTCGGCAGAAACGCGAAGTCGTGCTGGGCACCGGGTTCCTCGTGGTAGTCGACAGACCTTCGCCGTCACGACGGCTTCGTTCAACGAACGCTTGGACAGTCGCCAACTCCCCGCGACGCCCGATGAGGGCCTCACCTGCAGCGTCGCCCCGCTGCGGAGAGTCGAGCTGGTTCAACCAGCGGCCCCGCCTTCCGAAAATTGCCCCTCCTGCAAAGTACGCCCTCGAGGCGGTCGACATAAGACAGTGTGCGGAGTCGGCAGCGTTATTCGGCCGTGCCGCGAACGGATCGAAGAGCCATGACGTCGACGTCGACGCCAGTGCTGCGGGTTGCCCCGCCGCGGCGGCCCTCCGCTCGTGACCGGGCGGTCAGCCATTCAGTGACTGTCGGGACGTGTCGACCGAACTCGTCGAGCTCAATCATGCGGTGCTCCTCGTCCGGGCCGTGGTCTTCCAAGAGGGTTTTGAAGCGCTCTGCGGCAAGCAGGTTCTTGAAGGTCAGCGAGCGCTGGCCATCGCGACGCCACAGCACGCGGTAGGTGTTCCCGGCACGGTTCTTCTGGGCGTGGATGCTTGCCACAGCCCCTGACGTCACGTGATCTGCTACGTCGTTCCCGACGCAACTTGAAAAGTGCCTCTGACTGCTAATTTTGAGTGGAGCTAAGGGGACTCGAAATCCTTGATCACCACCGACGAAAACAGCCCTTAAGCTCCGAAAAGACCGGAATACCCGTGATGGGATGAACGCGAATGCACGCGAAACGACGGGGCGCACCCTGCGGAAACGCGAAAGGTGTTGACGGCGTAAACACGGGAAGAGTTCGACAGCATCGTCAGCAGCCCGTCGGCGAACCGCCGAATCATTCAGCGTGAGATCGCAATCCGGCAAGTAGTGCATCCGGAGCGCTTGATCGCGAGCCTTGTGCTGATCGGCAGCGTTGGCGATGACATGAGATCGACCCTGTACAACTACACCTTCGGCAGATTAACCGGAGCCTGGACCTTGGACACTTCTCGCGGCTACGCGCACCGCACCACAGCAGCGGCACGGTAGTTGGCTGACTCTGCCGACCCAGTGCCTCACTACAGACGGACTTGAAGGATCTGCCGCAAGTGCCCAGTTCTCGCAGCGTGTCATAGGCATGCGCTCAATGTGCAGGAACCATATGGGTATGGGGCGCAATAACACCTCGTGAGCGACAGCAATTGCTGTCCGCATTGACATCGGTCCCTAAAGGAAATAGAGGCAACCACTTATGACGAAGACGCCGCCAAATCAGGTTCATCGGGACCGTGCAGCGATCTGCGGGAACAGCGAGGGTCGTTGACGGCGTCAACACGGGAAGAGTTCGACAGCAACCGAACGAGCGCACGGTCAAAGATCAGGCATGAATCGACTGCTCGACACGCGAAGCGACGCTGGAGTACCTTCTAAACTCCGCGCTCGACGGGCAGCAGGCCGCGGCCGACGGCGCCGACCAGTGCGGCGTGGTCGGCTTCGGTCTGATCGGCGTAGCGCCGCGCGAACTTGCACAATGCCTTGTCAACCCGGTCGGAGCTGCCCATGTAACCGGCGATCATCGAGGCGCCGCTGGTCCTGGCGTGCCCCTTGGCGAGGAGCTGACCCAC
>JAVRPX010000209.1:0-5929 GCA_032161985.1 Mycobacterium sp. | reverse complement strand
GCCTGCGACGTCGAGGATGCCGATGGTCGCGAGCAGACCCGCCGCCACCGTCGTCGGCATGCCGTGGTCGTTGGCGGCCGGGATGAAGTGCGTGCCGATCAACCCGTTCGTCGTCATCCCGCAGATCGCGAAGCTCGCTGCCAGCAGCCAGAAGGCAGGCACGCGTGCACCGATCCGCAACCCGTCGAATGCGGCGGCAAAGCTGGAGGCGGGCACGACGGCAGGCTCGGCCGCGGTCGTCGCACCGTACGGCGCTAAACCCTTGTCCTGCGGGTAGTTCCGCATGAACACGAGCACCAGCGGCACCACACTGAGCGCAGCCGCCGCGACGATCAACGACGCCCAGCGCCATCCGTGCCTGGTGGTCACCTCGGCGACGATGGGCAGGAAGATCAGTTGGCCGGTCGCGCTCGCCGCGGTCAGCACGCCGGTGACGAGGCCGCGCGTCGCCGCGAACCAGCGGGTCGCGACGGTGGCGACGAAGCCCATCGAGATCGAGCCGGTGCCCACACCGACCAGCACGCCCCACAGCAGCACCAGCTGCCAGCTGGCGCTCATCGTGACGCTCAGCGCTGACCCCGCCGCGATCAGCAGCAGGGCCGCCGACAGCACCGGTCGCACCCCGAACCGGTCCATCAGGGCCGCGGCGAACGGCGCGGTCAGCCCGAACAACGTCATGTTGACCGACATCGCCAGCCCCACGACCCCGTGGGACCAGCCGAATTCGTGATGCAGCGGGTTCATCATGACGCCAGGTACCGAGCGGAAACCCGCCGCGCCGAGGATCGCGATGAAGCTGACGGCGGCCACCACCCAGGCCCAGTGGATACGTGCCACGGGCGTGCTCTTCTGCGCGGCGGTGAACGTCACCGACTCACTGTCGCCGATCCGCCGGGCGGCGACCAGTGGCATGAATGACACCATTCGTTAAAAACGTGCCAGAATGTCGGCATGCATCGCATCGCCGTCCTGCTGCTGCCGCCAGTGGTGGGTTTCGATGCCACGATCGCGCCCACGCTGTTCTCCAACGCGACCGACGCCGACGGCAAAGCGCTCTACGACGTGGTGACGTGTGCGCTCACCCCGGGACCTGTCGCAGCGACGACAGGCTTCGACATAGTGCCGGCCGCCGGGCCGGAGGCGCTCGCGACCGCCGACACGGTCGTCATCCCCGGTACGCGCTACCCGCCCGCCCGCATCGACGGTGTGCTGGCGCCAGAGGCATCCGAGGCGTTGGCACGGATCCGGCCGGGCACCCGGCTGGTATCGATCTGCACCGGCGCATTCGTGCTCGCCGCGGCCGGCCTGCTCGACGGGCGCCCGGCGACCACACATTGGAAGTTCGCCGATTCGATGCGCCTGCTGCATCCGCAGGTGCTGCTCGACGAGAACGTGTTGTTCGTCGACGACGGCGACGTGCTCACCTCGGCGGGACTCGCCGCCGGAATCGACGTGTGCCTGCACATCATTCGCTCGGATCACGGCGCGCAGGTGGCCAACGCCGTCGCCAGGTATTGCGTGGTGCCGCCGTGGCGAGAGGGAGGACAGGCGCAGTTCATCGACCGGCAGGTTCCCATGGTGGATCACTTCTCCACCGCCGCGACGCGGGAGTGGGCGCTGCAGCACCTCGACGAGGAGCTCACGGTGCAGCGGCTGGCCCGGCACGCAAGAATGAGCGCTCGTACCTTCAACCGTCGATTCCGCGAGGAGACGGGGCAGTCGCCCGGCGTGTGGGTGCGCAGCCGCCGCGTCGACCGCGCCCGCGAGCTACTGGAGTCGCGCGATCTGGCTGTTGACGAGGTCGCTCGGCTGGCAGGTCTCGGGTCGGGCGGCAACCTGCGCCACCATCTGCGTCGCGGAATCGGGATGTCGCCGTCGAGCTATCGCAAGGTGTACCAGGGCACCTAGCCGTGCGGCAGCACGACGGCAACCACGCTCGCCAGATCGTCGGCCGTTTGGCGGAACGTGTCGGCCCCGCAGCCGGCGTGTACCAAGGCGCCGAGCAGGCCGAACTCCAGTGTCTCCACGACCTCCGGCCACGCGCCCGAGCGCAATACCGTGCGCACGCGCCGTTGCAACTCCGCGTGTATCCGTTGCCGGATCGCGCGCACGGATGGCTCGTCGCGAATGAGTGCGCTCGAGCAGGCCGCCGCGATACCTGGCTCGTCGGCCAGCAGCATGACCAGCTGTGAAAACTGGGCGGCAATCCGTGCCCGCGCGGACTGCTCGACGTCGACGGCCAACGGCGTTGCGCGCAACCGTTCGAGATAGATCTCGGCGACGATCGCGTCCTTCGACCGGAAGTACGCGCGCGCCTCGCCATGAGAAACACCCGCGCGCTTGGAGATTGACCGCATGGTGATGCTCGAGTACGGCACGTCCCGCAGCAGCTCGACCGTCGCATCGATCAACGCGCGCGCAATCTCGTCGTGGATACGGGTGCGATCGTCGTAGGACCGCAGGTATACGACGTCAGCCATTCGAGTCAGCGCCCAACAGGTCGGCCAGCGCGACCGCCAGGTCGTGAAAGCCGGACTCGATCGAATATGTTTTGTCCACAGTCCAATTGACGATGCCGCCCGTCAGCGCACCCACGATGATGTCGGCCAGTGTCTGGGCATCGTGGCGGACGTTGACCTCACCGCGCGCAACGCCTTCCTTGACGAGTTCGAGGAAGGTGTCGTGCAGGGCGAAACCACGTTGAATGCCGTAGCCGGAAGCCGCCAGCATCTCGGCGATCACCTCGCGATAGGTATCACTCGACTTGCCCAGAGTCGCTCCGATGTCGTCGAACAGGCCGATCAGCCGGGCGGGGATCGGTTGGTCGGCGCGGTCGAAGACGACGTCGCGGAGGTTGAAAAGGCGCTCTTCTGCGAGCGCGCGCATCATGTCGTCCCGGGTGGCGAAGTGGTTGAAGAACGTTCGATTCGCGACGTCGGCACGCTCGCAAATGTCTTCGATCGTCGTAGCCGACACACCCTGAACCAGGAACAGGTCAAAGGCCGCTGCCAGAATCCGGTTGCGCACCTCCTGCTTGCGGCGGTCCATCCTGTTCATCGCTGTAACCCTGAGTCGCAAAGCTTTTCCGACAACTCCCACAGCGCCACCGCGCGAGCCTCGTCCACTGCGTAGGGTGCGACGTCCTCGCGGATCCGGCAGTCCGCGAGGTAGACGGAACCCCCGTCCGCCAGGTCCTTGCTCACCGCTGCCCACACCTGCGTCGCCGCCCCCTGCTCGGGCATCAGGAAGTCGCGGCGGACGTCGATCTTCTCTTGGCCGGGATCCGAAGGCTCGCGCCGCATCAGGCTCCCGAAGTCCTCGCGCGTCATGTGGCGCGCCAGCGATGTCGCTACGACGCCAGGATGCACCGAGTACGCCCGCACACCGCGTCCTCGCAGCCGTCGGTCCAGCTCGACCATGTGCAGGACGTTCGCCGTCTTCGACGCGCCATACGCGGCGAACTTGTCATACTCGCGCCGTTCCCAGTTGGCGTCGTCGAGGTCCACGTCGCTCATCCGGTGTCCATCCGATGACAGGATCACGATGCGCGCGCCGTCGGCGGCGACGAGCTGCGGCGCGAGGAGCCGGGTGAGCTCGAAGTGTCCGAGATGGTTGGTGCCGAACTGGATTTCGAAGCCGTCGGAGGTCCGGCCGAACGGTGTGAACATCACCCCTGCGTTGTTCATCAGCACGTGGATCGCAGGCGCGAGGACCTGTATCGCCGCCGCGGCGGTTCGAATGCCTGCCAGTGAGGTGAGGTCCAATTCGACGATCGATGTAGAGGCATTGGGGACCTCGGCGCGGATCCACGTCTGCGCGTCGCGGAGGGCTCCCGGGTTGCGGGCCGCGAGGATGACGTGTGCACCGGTCTTGGCGAGTGCCCTTGCCGATTCCTTCCCCAACCCCGCCGATGCGCCGGTGATGAGGCAGGTCTTGCCTGTCAGGTCGACGCCTTCGACGACCTCGAGTGTTGTTGGCTCCGGCGCGGGCGCCGTCGGGGATGTAGCCATCTATGCCTGCGCGCTGACTTCGCCGAGGCGCCACAGTGGTGTCACCACATCAGGATCGCACGCCTCCTCGACGATCCACTTGCACATTCGCCGCATTGGCTCTATCGCGTCCTGCGGTGCCGCGATCGGAACGCTGCACGCATAGCCGAGCGTGGTCAGCCGCTGCGCGCCGAATAGCGGAAGCGTGTCGCGCAGTTTGCGTTTCAGTGATTCGGGATAGATCCCGATGGTCTGTGTGTACGCGGTCACCGCCTCGGTCACCTTGTCGATGCTGTCCACCGGCACGATGTTGGCGACGCGGCCGGACAGCATCGCCGAGTAGTCGACCGCGGAGTCGAACTGCGACACGATGATCGCCCCTTCGCGCTGATCGCCGCCGATCACCCGGTACCAGTCATCGGTCATGCGTGACGCCTCGACGTGGTCGTAGAGTTCGCGGCTCGGGTACAGCGGCGGCGTACTGATGAAGGCGGGCAGGCGCGTCAGCTCTTCGTAGATCATCTCGCCGAGCTTGTTGGCATTGGCGATGCCCGCCGCGTCGGTTCCGCTCATCACGTAGATGACGCGGGCATTGGCGCAGCCCTCTTGGTTGGCCACGCCGATGTCGACGGCGGCGCCGCGTGCCACCTCGCGCATGGTCTCGTCATCGCTGAATGCCTGGGGCCCGATGATGGTAGCGCTGCGCTTGGGATCCAGCGCGATCATCTCCAGCCCAGGCTGGATGTAGCGGGTGACATGCTTAACGGACGCGAAACCGCCCCAGGCGACGATCTTTTCGATGTGTTCCGGTCGGTACAGCGGCTCCTCGACGGCGACGTCGCCGCCCTTCCAATACGCGACCGCCAGGTGTCTGGTAACCGGGTGGTCCGGAGCGACGTCGGCGAGGGTGCGCGCGATCGCGATCGCCGTCAGCGGATCGTTGGACGGTGCCTTGATGATCGTGTCGCATCGGGTGATCACCGAGCGAAGGATCGTGACCGCCGAAACGAGGCCGCCGTTGCCCGCCGGGATGTGCAGCACCCGCGAGCCAAAGGCGCGCACCCGCAATTCCCTGCCGTCACTGAGCGTTTGCGGTACCCAGCCGTTGAGGTAGCCGAGCCCGACCTGGCTGTCGGCGATCTCCAGAACGTTGGCGCGAGTGAACAGCGGCTGCAGGATCCGGTAGCTGTTCTTGAGCATGTCCGGCGGTAGCGGGTTCGCCAGCAGGGCGGCCTCGTAGGCCTCCTGAAGATGAGCGTTGCGGTCGAAATCGAGTGCGTCACCCAAAGCCTCTAGTACGTCGAGGATCTCATCGAAAGAAAGCGCGTTCAGGTCGGTCATCGCCATCGGACTCGGCAGCGGTAGGCGGTGCACATGGCGGGCCATATCGGGCGCCTGGAACTGCGCCCCGCCATCGCGGGTACCGAAGGTGACAAGGTCGTCGGTGATGACCTCGCCGCGCAGGAAGAGCGGGACGGTGTAGGCGCCGGTCATGATTCGAACGCCTTCATGAAGTCGACGGCCTCGTTGTGCACCTCGTGGGTGGCTGCGCACGTGATGCGATCGTCGTCAACGCCCTGCTTCTCGCTGTAGCGGATGATGTCGTGCTCGAACGCGACGCTGGTCTGGCCGCAGGGGCACCGCAGGTCCCAGTCGATGGTGACCTCGTCGCCGGAGATCACCCCGCCCCAATGAGCCTTCAGCAGAACGTCGTAGACGGCCGCGCGGCCGGTCTGCCTGCCGGTGCGCGGCAGCGGTTCACTGGTGGCGGGGTCGAGAATGAAGGGGATCACCCACGGCTGCACGTGATAGCGGCCCTCGCCGCACGCCCAGTGGAATGCGCTCTGCTCGGAGAACCCGTAACCCTCCTGTATGCGGTCGACGCCGAGAAACTCACTGATGACGTCCATGTAGTTGTCGGGCAGGACGAATCCCTTCAT
>JAVRPX010000208.1:0-8615 GCA_032161985.1 Mycobacterium sp. | reverse complement strand
TGTCGGAGTTCTCGCCGCGGATCACCGCGGCGGGCGCCAGATCGCCGTAGATCTCGCGCAGCGTGCCGTCTCGCGGTGCGTCTGTGCCGGAGACGACGAAGTCGATCCCGGCCACCGAAATCGTGTGCGTGGTGCGGGCCAGGCACGCCTCCACCACCGATGACGCGGCCAGGTCGGCGACGTCGAGGATGGCCCCTGGCCCGTTGTCCTGTGCCATGGCCTCCCGTAGCACGCTGTTGGCCAGCCGCGCCACCACGCGCACGTTCGGATTGGCTTGCCGTGCCAGCAGCGCGATTTCGAGGTTCAGCCCATCGTCGTCGTCGGCGCAGATGACCGCTTGCGCATCGGCGACCCCTGCGGCGGCCAGGCCCTCCGGCGCTTGCAGCGTCACGACTCTGGTGCCGGTGGTGTTCAGCTCCTCGACGATCCGCATCCCGAGCGCATCGTCTCCGCACACGATGATGTGGCCGCTCATGCTGTGAGACGCTACTTCGGAAAACGTCGGCGCGAAGGACGAAGATAGATACATGCCCACCGGCCCCAAGACCTACGTCAAGGCGTGCATCAATGGCGCTCGCACCCCCGACGCGCACCCGAATCTGCCGGTCAGTCCCGAGCAGTTGGCGGCAGCAGCGGTCGCCGTGCACCAGGCGGGCGCCAAGGCGGTGCACGTGCACCCCAAGAGCGACGACGGAGTCGACTCGTTGCTTCCGCAGCACGTGGATGCCGCGGTGTCGGCGGTGCGGCAGGCGGCGCCGGGGCTACCGCTCGGGGTGACGACGGGGTTCTGGGCGTTGCCCGATGCGGAGGCGCGGCTGCGCGCCGTCGACGGGTGGACCGTGCTGCCCGACTTCGCGTCGCTGAATTGGCATGAGCCCGGTGCGGAGGACCTCGCCCGGCTGCTGCTGAGCAAGGGGCTCGGCGTCGAGGCGGGCATCTTCCACGCCGAGGCGGCCGAGTCGTGGGCGGCGTCGGACATCGCAGCGCACTGCATGCGGGTGATGATCGAATTGGGGCCAGACGGCGATATCGCGACCGCCGACGACCTGCTCGGTCAGGTGCTGGCCGCCGCGCCACGGGTGCCGGTTTTGTTGCATGGCTTCGACGAAAGTTGTTGGCCGCTGCTGGAACACGCCGGGGCCTGCGGTGTGCAGACCCGCATCGGGATGGAGGACACGCTTCGGCTGCCGGACGGCTCGACCGCTGTCGACAATGCCGCTCTGGTGTCCGCGGCGGTGCAGCTGCTCAGTCGGTAGGCGCGGCCAGGGCGAAGTCGGCGTAGTCGAATCCCGGTATCACGACACAGCTGACCAGGCAGGGTGCGTCGTCGCGGGGGCGGGCGCGTTGCCAGTGGCCGGGCGGAACGACGATCTGGGGGTGCTCCCCGGCGAGTATATCGCTGCCGAGCAAATACGTTGTGGCACTGTCCTGTTCGGCTCCGACCTGCAGCAGCAGCGGACCGCCGAAGTGGTACAGCCACAGTTCCGCGCTGCGCACCGTGTGCCACGCCGACTGCTGACCGGGCATGAGCAGGAACAGGATTGCCGTGCCAGCGCTGCGCGGGCCGGTGTAGTCGGGTGGCAGCGCGGATTGCGGCATCGACAGCCCGCTGCGCCACGTTTCCCTGAACCAGCCGCCCTCGGGATGAGGGGACAGGTCGAGCCGGCGCGCCCACTCCGGAAGGTCGCTCATCGCATTTCCCCCCTCAATCGGTTCCGAGACTCCACAATATTGACGATGCCTACTGACGAAACACCTATTGTCCTGATCCACGGATTGTGGATGCCCCCGCACAGTTGGAGCGGTTGGATCGAGCGCTACAGCGCGGCGGGCCACACCGTTCATGCGCCCGCATGGCCAGGCGTATCGGAACTCGACGAGGACCTTGACCACACCAAGGCGCCCGCCGATATCCGCCTCGATGCGGTGGTGGATCATTACGCCGCCTTCGTGCGGAGGCTGCCCGAGCCGCCGATTTTGATGGGCCACTCCTTCGGCGGGTTGATCACCCAGATGCTGCTCGACAAGGGGCTGGGCCGCGCCGGCGTCGCCATCCACCCCGCCGCGCCGCGCGGCGTCTATCGGCTGCCGCTGTCGGTGCTGCGGGCGACGTTCCCGGTGTTACGTAAGCCGTCGAATCGGCATCGTGCCGTGCCGCTCACGCCTGCCGAGTTCCACTACGCGTTCGCCAATACGGTTTCGCGGGAGGAATCCGACTCCTGGCACGCCAAACTGGCGATCCCCGCGCCGGGCCGGCCACTGTTCCAATCCGCGGTGGCCAACTTGCTGCCCAAGTCGCGGGCGGCGACGGTGGTCGACTATGCGAATCCCAGCCGGGCCCCGCTGCTACTGATCGCCGGAGGCCGCGACCACATCACGCCGTCGTCGGTGGTCTACGAGAACTTCAATCGCTACCGGCGCTCGGCCGCAGCGACGGACTTCAAGCTTTTCGAGGACCGACCGCATTTGACCGCGGCACTGGACGGCTGGAGCGACGTGGCCGACTACGCATTGACGTGGACGGCGGGGCGCAGCGGATAGTCTGACCGCATGGCTCGCCTGCGCCCCGGTTGGCTGGTCGTACTGTGCGCGGCGGTGCTAGCGGTCAGCGCCTGGCTGCCATGGCTGACCAGCAGGGCCGATGGCGGCGGGCACGCCAACGCGATCGGCGGAATAGTCGGCAACATGCCGGTGCCGCCGCCCGGATTCGGCGTCGGACAGCTCATCACCGTGCTGGCGTCGACGTTGGTCGTCGCGGGTGCGATGGCCGCACGTGGCCTCTCGGGTCGGGTGGCATCAACGACGGCACTGGCCATTTCGGTACTTCTGGTGGTGCTGACGATGTGGTACTACCGGCTTTACGTGTACGCGCCGGTGTCGGCGGGATACGGGCTCTACATCGGCGCCTCGGCCGCGGTGTTGGCGATGCTGCTGTCGGTGTGGGCGATGCTCGCCGCCTGGTCGGCGGCCAGCCGGGTTTCATGAGCGGCTTTGTCGAACCAGTCACGCTGGTCGGCCAACGCTGGGTTGCTCTGGAACCGCTTGTCCGTGAACACATTCCGGAGATCGCTGTTGCCGCCGCCGACGGCGAGCTGGGCAGCCTGTGGTTCACGCACGCACCGAAGGCGGGGGCGGTCGAGCAGTGGGTCGACGCACGGTTGGCATCCCAGAAACCCGACGAGGGGTTGACGTTCGTGGTGCGCAGCCTCGACGGGACACTGATTGGCTCGTCGAGCTACTTGAATGTCGACGCGCCCAACCGTCGGCTGGAGATCGGCGCAACGTGGTACGTGGCATCGGCGCGGCGCAGTGGTGTCAACTCAGAGACGAAGCTGCTGATGCTGGGGCACGCGTTTGACGAGTTAAGCTGTGTGGCAGTCGAATTCCGCACGCACTTCTTCAACTTCACCAGCCGCGCGGCGATCGAGCGGCTGGGCGCCAAACTCGACGGCGTGCTGCGCAGCCACCAGGTGCTGCCCGACGGGTCGCGCCGCGACACCGTGGTGTATTCGATCCTCGACATCGAATGGCCTGCGGTACGCAACAATCTGCGACACCGGCTCGACCGCAACGGCTGACGGTCAGACGTGGCGGGCAGCTTCGGCAACGAGCTGCACGCGCGAGGCCAGGCCGAGCTTGGCATAAACGTGCGTTAGGTGGGTCTGGACGGTACGCGGTGAGACGAACAAGCGCGTGGCAACGTCGGCGTTGCTCAGGCCCTCCTTGACCAGTCGCACGACCTCCAGTTCGGTTGGAGTGAGCGACTCCCATCCGCTGGCCGGCCGCTTGCGCTCCCCCCGCCCACGCTGGGCGTACGCGAGCGCCTCTTCGGCCGACAACGCCGCACCCTCGGCCCACGCCGTGTCAAACTCCGCTTCCCCCAGGGAATTACGAAGTAATGCGACGTTGGCGTCGTAGTCGGCCGCGTAGATCGTGAACCGCACCGCGCCGATGCGTTGCCGCAGAGCTTCGGCGGCACCGAGAAGGCGGGCGGCCGAAAGGTGTTGGTCGGAGTTGGTTCCAAGTACCGCCAGGCATCCTAGCGCGCGAGAACTGCGAACAGATCGCATTATCAAGCTGATTCGCGATCTGTCCGCAGTCTCGTTGCGTGTGACTATTCGGAGTCGACGGTGGTCGGCTTGATCGACTTTTGACCGCCGGCATGGGTGACATCGATCTTGCGCGGCTTCGCACGCTCCGCCTGCGGACTGGTTATCGTGAGCACACCATTCTCGTAGGTCGCCGAGATCGCCGACGCGTCAACGCCTTCGCCCAGCGACAGTTGCCGTCGGTAAGTGCCGAAGAACCTCTCGTTGGTCAGCCATTGCACGGCGTCCTCGGACCTGGCTGTGCGGTGCGCCGAGATGGTCAGGTTGCCGTTGTCGACATCGACGTCGACCGACCCCGGGTCGACACCGGGTAGGTCGGCCGTCAGCACGTAGTGGTCGTCGATCTTGCAGAGATCCATCGGCATGAACCGAGGGGTGCGATTCGATCCGGTCTGGCTGGTCAGCAAGCCCCGGGTCAGAACATCAAGGTCACTGAACGGATCAAAACGAAGCACAGCAATCCACCTCCTAAGTCATCTCAGAGCCCGCCACCCTGGCGGGCAGCCAATCACTGTGCAGGGCCGAGATTAGCACTCCAACCCCGAGAGTGCTAGACCCTTTTCTTGCCCCTGGGGTGCGACGATGGTCGTATGCCACCCGTGACGGAGGACCTACTCGCCGAGGTGCGACGGCTATGTATGGCGCTGCCGCAAGTCACCGAAGGGCTGACCCACGGCGGCGAGACCTGGTTCGTGCGCCGACGGTCGTTCGCCAAGTTCGTCGACCCCGAGAAGCATCGCCTCGACGGGCGGCATGTAGCGTTCTGGGCCGCCGCTCCACCCGGTGCCCGCAACGAGCTCGTCGCCGAAGATCCACGACGCTTCTTCGTCCCGCGATTCGGTGGATATGACTGGGTAGGGATGCGGCTCGATCTGTCCGACGGCCCGGATTGGCAAGAGGTCGCAGAGATCCTCGCGGATGCCTATCGCCAGGTCGCCCCGAAGTTCCTCATCGCCCGACTCGACTAAACGGTGGCGACCTGTGCCCCCGTGAGTGGCTCGGCGCACTGGTCGCAGGCTAGTACGGCGTCAAACCGGCTGCCGCAGCCCGTGTGGGTCAGGATGACAGCCGGCCCCTCGGGCGCCAGGAACCAGCGCTGTGCCCATTGCAGTGCTGCCACAAGCACACCGAACAACGCCCGGCCCTTCTCGGTGAGCCGGTATCGGTTGTCGGATGCGACGAGCACGCCGTTGGCGGTGAAGATGGACAGCCGATCCGCAATCGAACCCGGCGGGGCGCCGAGTTGGCTCTGGAAGTCGGTGAACCGGCTTACGCCGACGAACGCCGCGACCAACAGCGCGCAGCCCCAGCGGTTACCCAGCACGCTCATGGTTTGTGGGAACAGACCTGCCGCCGCGTCGCGCTGATCGGCCTCCGATCGCCGGCGGGTCGACGACACCGGTATCGACCGCGGCCACGATCCGCTCGGACCCCATTGCGCGACAACGTCTTTGTCGCCGGCGGCCTCGCCGCACGAGCGGCAGATGAGCACCGGTGCGAAGTCGGCGCCGCACGCGACGTGCCGCATGTCCGGCAATCGCTCTGCGTGGTCGGGCACCCAGCGCCGCTCCCATTCCCAGATCGACACCAGCACCGGCCACAATGACCGGCTTCGGGGCGTCACCAGGTATTCGGACCGGGTCGGGTTCGTCTGGTAGACGCGGCGGTCCAGCAGGCCGTCGCGCGTCAGCGACTGCAGGCGGCGGGTGAGGACGGAATTCGAGATCGGCAGCCGCGCCTTGAATTCGGCGAACCGCGTCGCGCCAAGCAGGGCCTGTTGAACGACCAGCAGCGTCCACTCGTCGCCGAGCAGCCCCAGCATCCGGGCGACGGCGTTGAGCTCCGGTTGCTCCACCTACAGTCCGATCGCGCCAGCGGCGGAGTCGGCTTGGTGCCAGCGCCGCAACTGCGAACCGGGTGCCCACGTCGAGTGGCTGCCACTGGAGATCCGTTCCGGCAGAGCGAGTTTGCACACGGGCCCGTCGGCCACCCTGGCGGCATCGAGCACCAGGCAGTAGGAGGCGTCGTCGTTCATGTCGGTGGTCAGCGTCACCAGGTAGCCGTCGTCCTCGGCTGTGCTCCCGACGCGTGGCGCCATTGCCGTTTCGCTGCCGTAGACGCCGTCCTCGAATGCGAACCGCTGCTCGCTGCCGGTGTGCAGGTCGTGTTTCACCAGCCCGTCGAACAGGAACCATGACGGCCTGCCGGTCGCGGCATAGGTGTAGCGGTACTTTCCGCCGGCGTATCCGGCGTTGATCATGCCGAATTCGGTGATGCTGTCCGACAATTGCTCCTCCCGCACCTCGCCGGTGGCGAGGTTGAACCGCCAACGGTGCAGCCGGGATTCCAGCCTGTCCAGCGCCAGAAACCGGAACGCCTTCTGCCATATGTCACCGGTGAGCGAATCGACCGGGTTGGGCTCACCCTCGAAGAAGCCGTCGAGAACGATCTCGTCGCCGTCCTCGTAGGCGTTGGTGAAGTGCAGCACGAAGGTCGGGTCGGCCTCGAACCACCGGATCTCCTCGGTTCCGCCGCGTCGGGGAATGACGGCGAACCGTGACGGCATGTCGCGGTGGAACCCCGGCAGGTGGACGTTGGCCTCCAACAGCTTGGAATCCCAGAACAGCGGAAAATCGTTGAGAATGACGTAGTTTCGAGTAAACGCCATATCGTGCGGCAGTCGAGGGCCCGGCAGCGGCACGTCGACGTAGTGGACGAGGTCGTTGTTCTCGTCGACGACGCCGTAGTGCATGTACGGCGCCTCCTTGCTGTAGTTGAAGAACAGAAGCTCGCCGGTCTCGTCGTCGACCTTCGGATGCGCCGATACGCCCCAGTCGAACGGAAACGCGCCGCCCCAGTCCGCCTTGCCCAGCGTGTCGCCGGAGTACGGGTCGACCCGGTACAGGTCGCCGCACTGGTAGAAGCTCGTCAGCGCGGTGCCGCGGTGCACGATCACGTCGGTGCTCGACGCGTCCTTCATCAATGTTCGCGCGCCCCAACCCTTATCGCGCTTGGCGATCTGCACCGGTTCGGCCAGTCCGGGCCACAGCGGGCCGCCCGCCTCGTTCTCCGCATCGAACCCGTCGGTGCGAATGAACCTGTTGCGGTAGAACGCCTTCCCGTCGCGGAACCCGACCACGTGCACCATGCCGTCGCCGTCGAACGGATGGTAGAACTTCAGGGCCGGATGCAGCGGGTTCTCGGTGTTGCGAAGGTACACACCGTCGAGGTCGCGTGGAATCTCACCCTCGACGACGGTCAGGTCGTCGGCATCCCACTCGATGGTCTGCGGTCGCCACGGGCCAGTCCGGTACGGGTGGTCGTCGTCTTCGGGCAACGTCGAGAGGAACTTGCCGACGATCTCGACATCCATTTCAGACCCCGCTCACGACAAAGCTGACCGTGGTTGAGGTGCTGCCGCCGAAGTTGAGCGTGCCGAACGTCTTTGCGCCCTCGACCTGGTAGTCACCGGCCGCTCCGCTGACCTGCTTGGCGGCGTCGACGAGCATGCGTACCCCGGACGCGCCGACGGGATGACCGCCGCCGATCAGGCCGCCGCTGGGGTTGATCGGCAGCCGCCCGCCGATCTCGATCTCGTTGTTTTCGATCGCCTTCCACGATTCGCCGGGCCCAGTGATGCCGATGTGGTCGATGGCGAGGTACTCGCTGGGGGTGAAGCAGTCGTGCACCTCGAAGCCGTCGACGTCATCGAGCGTGACGCGGGCGCGGTCGAACGCGTCGAGCACCGCCGAGCGCACGTGGGGCAGCACGTAGGGGTCGTTGGCGGCGCGGTCCAGCTTCTGCTGCAGGCCAAGGCCGACGGTGCGGTGTCCCCATCCTTCGATGCGGCCGATCGGCTTGGCGGCTGGGTGGTCGCGCAGGTAGTTGTCGGTGACCAGAACGATGCCTGCGCCGCCGTCGGTCATCTGGCTGCAGTCGAACCGGCGCAGCCGGCCCTCGATCTGCGGGTTGGCTTCGTCGGCGCCAAGCGGATCGGGCACCGTCCAGTCCCGGGTCTGCGCGTTCGGATTAGCGCGGGCATTGGCAAAGTTCAGTTGGGCGATGGCCCGCAGATGGGAGTCGTCGAGACCGTACCGGCGGTCGTATTCGTCGGCCACTCGGTCGAACATGTACGGCCACATGAACTTTGCGTCGGCGCCCTCGTGGTCAATCCAGGCGGCAGCGCCGAGGTGCTGCGCGGCGGTGTCGCCGGGAACCGTCTTCTCCAGTTCAATGCCGACGACCAGGGCAGTGCGGTATGCGCCGGACCGCAGGTCGGAAATGGCCGCCAGGGTGGCGACGCTTCCGGATGCGCATGCGGCTTCGTGGCGGGACGCTGGCGTGTCCCACAGCCCGTCATTGACGCTGGCCGGCATCGCGCCGAGGTGGCCCTGGCGGGCGAACATCTCACCGAAGGCATTGGCGATATGGACCACTTCGATGTCGCAAGCGTCAATTCTGGCCCCCGCGAGTGTATTAGCCACTACTTCGGCGGTCAGGTCGGCG
>JAVRPX010000207.1:0-4471 GCA_032161985.1 Mycobacterium sp. | reverse complement strand
CGTGGCCGCCGAACAGCACCAAGACCACCTGGTATTCGAGCGACGACGGCCAACTGGCAATGACTGCCCCTGCGGGCGGCCAGTCAACATTCCGCTATGACCCCCACGACCCGACACCCGCGGTGGGTGGCCGCAGGCTCGCCGCCGACGCCGGCGTACGAAACAACGCCAAGTTGGAGGCAAGACGGGATGTGCTGATCTTCAGCACATCCGAATTGACCACCGATCTCGAATTCGAAGGGTTCCCAGTCGTCGACGTGGCCTTGAGCTTGGACATTCCTCACGCCGACATCTTCGTCCGCATCTGCGATGTCGACCCAAAAGGCCGCTCCCACAACATCTCCGACGCATTCGTCAGACTCGACCCCATTCCGGACGCCGCCGAGGTTCGGCACCTCACCCTGTGGCTGTCGCCCTGCGCCCACCGGCTGCTGGCGGGGCACCGCCTGCGGCTGCTACTCGCCGGCGGCGCCCATCCCCAGTACGCCCGAAACCTCGGCAGCGGAGAACCTCTGGCGACCGGTACGAGCCTGAAACCCGCCTGCCACACTATTCATCACGGCGACACGCGCCTAACGCTTCCCATCACCTCGACGACGACCAGGAGTACGGCGTAGAGCGGGCCGTGTTTCGCTGTGAGCGTCGCGGCGCCTTGCGATCGAAGCTGCCTGGCCGCATTGGCTGTTCGGCCCGGTAACGAGCTGGCCTGGGGGCCGGTGGAGCGCAGGATCTCCAGCCCTCGGTTCTTGTCGGTGATGTAGCCGCGTCGGTCAACCACGACGTCTTCGCGGCCTTCTTGGCGCGCTTTCTGGCCGACACCGGTGATAAACGCGTACTACTACTCGACGTCGATCCACCTGAAATACCATGGTTCCCAACGTAATTGGGAAAAGCGCGCCGGTATCTTCGAGCGAACACCCGCGCCAGCGACGCCCCGGCGGATCACGATGTCGAACCGCAGCTGATAGCCCTCGCGCCTGAAGGAATTCAAGGCGGCTGCGTCGGCAACGGTGGGCATTTGATCGGCACGAGCAGTGTTCAACAACCTGGTCATATGCCGACCGTCGACCTCGTTTCAAGAGGTTAGGGGGCAGCCGACCAGAAGCGGTACACCGCCGAGTACCGGATGGCCTGCTGCGATCCCTCCGTGCACGATCCGGCCGGTGCCACGCCACCCGAGGTCCGCAGCCGCTGAACGTATGTCACCTTGCTGAACATGCCCTGACCCTGATTCTGATTCGCTTTGAGCAACAGTTCCGGTATGGCGCCGCCGCGGTTGACCGTGGCCACCGGTGCCGCGCCCACCTCGCTCCCGTCGATCGTGGAGACCCAAACCGGCCCCTTGAAGTGCAAACCGACCGGCTTGCCGTCCGCGGTCAACGTCGCCGCGGGCTGCAACAACGTCCACTTGCCCTTCGCGCACTGATAGACCTGTACACCGGAGCCGTCGAGCGCCGTGGTAAGTGTGTTCCCCGCCGGTACCGCAAGCGGTGGAGGCAATCCGGCGCTGCCGCGGTCCTCTTGCGTGACGGAAGTTCTTGGTACCTGCGACTGTCCAGCAGACGAGCATCCGAGCGCCCCGAGCGCGACCGAGCCGATCGCGAGCACAAGCGTTCTACGAATCATCGTGCAATCTCCAACTACAGCATGCGGGTGAGCGAGAAGGGCGGCGACGGCCGGGTGCCACCGCACTGCCCTCCGTGTCAAGGTGTGGTCGCCTGAAAACCCGCTTCTCGCACCATCGGGTCGAGGCGCCTGAACACCAGCGGCGCAGCCGCAGCATGTCGTTGAATCTGATCGGCTCGATCAGGTCAATCATGGTGCGTCGGACGATCCACAGCGGGTGGGTGTCTGCAAAACCTAACTCGCGAAGTTGATCCTGGCCGATGTCCTGGATGTGGCGCGCGGCGGCGTCGAGCCGCAGCCGGCCGTGGCGGTCGATGTCGGCCACCCGTAGCGGCCATTCACGGTCGAAGACACAGGGATGGCCGTCGAGGACGGGCATCAGGACTTTGTCCAGGGTCATCACAGTTCCGCCTGTCTCATCCAGCGCGAGCATGCCCGCGCCATGTGACCGATGGTGAGTTCTTGGCACAGCCGGCAGCTTTGATGGCCGTCAGTGTGCCCGCCTCGCGAGGCGTTCGGAGTCGCAGATCAGCACGCTCTTGCCCTGCACCTGGATCCAGCCGCGGTGGGCGAAATCGGCGAGCGCCTTGTTCACCGTTTCGCGCGCCGCCCCGACCAGCTGGGCGATTTCTTCCTGCGTCAGGTCGTGAGCGACCCGCATCGCGCCATCCTCCCGAGTACCGAACTGTTGCCCCAGATGCAGCAGCTGCTTGGCCACCCGCCCGGGCACGTCGGTGAAGATCAGGTCAGCCAGGTCGTTATTGGTGCGGCGCAACCGACGGGCCAGCACCCGCAGCAGCTGCACGGCGATCTCGGGCCGGTCGGCGATCCAGGCGCGCAGCGTGGCACGGTCCATCGACACCGCACGGACATCGGTGATCGTGGTCACGCTCGACGTGCGCGGGCCCGGGTCGAAGATCGACAATTCACCGAACATGTCCGATGGGCCCATGATCGTCAGCAAGTTCTCGTGGCCGTCGGGGGAACGGCGACCGATCTTGACCTTCCCCGAAACGATGATGTAGAGCCGGTCGCCGGGTTCGCCTTCGGCGAACACGATCTGCCCGGGTGGGAAGTCGACGGCCTGCAGTTGTTGCGTTAGTGCGGAATTGGCGCTGGACTTCAGTCCCTGAAAAATGCCGGCCTTGGCCAGGGCCTCGTCCACATTGCCCCGGTCGCCCTGCCGCTCGGGCCAATCAACGTCATCGTGAGTGAGGTATTCCGGACAATCGCTGCCGAGCGGACGGTCGCCAATCTCTTGCGGCGTCGAACCATCGCTTCCGGCGTCAGTACCTATCTGACTTGCCCGCCGATACCGCTTCATCGTCGGAATGGTCAGGGCATCCCGCCGGGATCTGTTGGAGCCGCCGCGCCGCATCCGGTCGACGTCGAACACTCCGTGGTCAGTAGGCATCGGAATTCTCCGATCAGGCGGGCTAGGCCCGCACCGTAGTCATCAAGTTCTGGGGTGGTGCGACGTTGCAATTGCAACGATTGCGCTCCCACGAGCCCATGTCGCCACCGCTGACCCCAATCAACCCTTCCTGCCAGCTGGAATCTCGCGTACCAGCCAGCTGCAGATTTCCAGTGTCGTGCGACTTGAGCATCGGGCAGCCGAACGAGCCTCCTCCAACTCGAGATGCGGAGTACTCACCGGCAACACGTGAGGGTGGCGGAGTGAAGTGCGGCTCACTGTCGGCGACACCATCTACGTGCGCGGCGGGAGACCGGAACGCCCAACTACCCGATCGGAGCGCAGATGATCATCGGATATGTTCACCGCAGCAGCACTTCTGGAGTGCACCGTGCACCACACAAGCCGTCACACAGCCGCACGGTGCACCGCACGATCCGGTCACCAACGACGAGCTCAGCGCGAAGTTCCATGCCGCTGGCCGACCGCGTCACCGGCGCGGAGAGCGGGCGCGATCGAGCGCCCGGTCCTCGGGCTCGACGATCTCGGCAATGTCAGTAACCTCGTCGACTTGCTCGCGGTGCCGCTATGAGGCGCACTCGGCTGAAGGGACACATCATGACGACGACGCCCGCACGCCCAGTTTTGTGGGATCTGCAGGGGCAGCACCAATTCATCGAGGCGGCTGGCGTTTTCGACGGAATTTCGGCGCACCTGGCCCGACGCACGGGTCAGGCTGCGGCCTGCATGACCGGTGCAGAACTGCGCCAACTACCCGCCGGACGGCCAATCCGTATGAGAGTCCTAGTTCGTTCAGTGCGCCATCGCCGGCACGGCGGGTCCCCTGCGGGCGGAGGGCGCCCCCTAGTCCGGGCGGCGAGGTGGTCAATCGGTTCCGTCCGCGGATGGTGGCCCGACACTCCTGAGGTGATCGCTGCCATCGAAGCGGTATTGCCGCGATATCAGAATGGGCAGCCGCCGCGCACGTGTTGGAAACCGTTGCGACACCTGACGTTGTCACGAATGAACACGTGGCTGGGCACTGATCGTCTCGGTCTCCGGGATGGCCGACCGCGAATCGTCGAGTGGCTGGCCGATCGGCGCGAACGTGGTGACGCGATTGTCCTGCACGGCTTTGTGATGATCGATGGCGCAACTCATCGTTTGTCGTCACTTGCTAGAAGCCAGGTCAGTCTTGGTGCAACCGCCGTTGATGCCAGGGTCAGCGGTCAGGATGGGTGTCAGTACTGCAAACAAGTGCGCCGACACAGCCGAATTGTGATATCCGGGTAACCCCCATTTCCTGCAGTGTGAGCCGCAGTGTGCGCACCGCGCAGTGCAGCCTCGACTTCACCGTGCCTTCAGCAATCTGCAGATCGTCGGCGATGTGTGCCATCGTCCATCCCAGGTAGTACGCGCGCCCAACGACCG
>JAVRPX010000206.1:0-18407 GCA_032161985.1 Mycobacterium sp. | reverse complement strand
GATCTTCCAAGCACAGCCCTGACCGCTTTAGATCAGTCGGCCCGCCACCAAGTGGCGGGCCGACTTTTGCGTGTCGGGTAGCGCAACCGTCACGATGGCTTGCCGCGGGCGTCTTCGGGTGGAGCTTCTGGCTGGAGGATCCGGTTGCCGATCCGGACAGATGCGCCGGGGAGCCAGGGCGTCGGTTGCCAGGGAGTGAGCCGGGTCCAGGCTCGCCGCCCTCGAGCGCACATGAACACGCCGTTCGTGGACTCCCGATCGACGATGACTAGCTCACCGTTGACCCGCCGAATTTCGGCATGGGCATCCGACACCTCACCCGTGCGGTCTTCGATGCGGATAGGCCGAAGGCCGAGCTGGGCAGCATCGGATTTGTTTGGAGCGCAGCCGATTAAGCAGTCCTGGTCGACATCGAACCGGGAGTTGTCGTCGAGGACGACGTATCCGCGGCGCTGGCGTAGTTGAATCGTCGCGGGCTTTGAGTGCCGGACGGTGTCGGGTTCGGGTGGGTGCACGGGTGTGAGTCGCCGTGTCGTCTCGTCTTGCTGTGGTGTCGGGGTCGGGTGCCGGATGGTGTCGGGTTCGGGTGGGTGCACGGGTGTGAGTCGCCGTGTCTCCTCATCTAGCTGAGGTGTTGGCGCAGGGATCTCGGTGTCGCTCGGGGCTTCGCTGAACCCAATGCGGGCATGCAGCCACTTCAGCGGCGGTGGTGCCCACCAGTTGAGGTCGCCTGCGACGCGCAGGAACGCGGGTACCACGACGCCGCGGATCACCGTGGCATCGATGACGATGGCCAGCGCGGTACCGATGCCGAACATCTTCATGAAGGACAGTCCGTTGGCGAACGACAACAACGTGATGGTGAGCAGGAGCGCTGCGCTACTGATGATCCGACCCACCCGGCCCAGACCTACGACGATTGCGTCGTTGTTCGACATCCCCGAGTCGCGGGCTTCCTTTATCCGGCTGAGTAGAAAGATCTCGTAGTCGACAGACAGGCTGAACGCGATGCAGCAGAGCAAGACAACCATGGACAGGTTCAGCGGAGCGGGAGTGACTCCGAGGATCGAAGCCAGGTGCCCATCCTGGAAGATCCAGACCATAGTGCCGAGTACCGCGCTCAGCATCAGCAGGTTCAGGACGAGCGCCTTCATCGGCACGACGACGCTGCCGGTGAACAGAAACAGCAGCACGAACGTGGCAAGTGCGATCAGGAGAATAGCTACCGGAAGCCGGTCGCCGACGGCGGCGCTGGTGTCGATGAGCGTGGCGGTCGGACCGCCGACTTCGACTTGGTGGTCGACGATCTTCGCGCGGATAGCGTGTACCACCTGCTGCGCGGCGTCCGTCTGAGCGGCTGCTGACAGGTACACCAATCCGTAAGCAGATCCGTTGTTTTCGAACCCCGGCGTTGGGCCGGCGATGGGCTTGCCGCGCTCATAGGTGCCACTGGGCGCAACCACCCGGACGACACCGTCCGTCAACGACACCGGGGCGGCAAGGTCATCGAGCGCGCGGGTGTCGTTGCGGGCCAATAACGTTACGGCCTGTGAGTTGTCTGTCGGGTAGTTGTGGCGAAGCGATTCGGCCACCAGCCGAGCATTGGAGTCGGACGGTAGTGCTCGTTCGTCGGGCATCGCGAGCTGCACGCCGAGGAAGGGGATGCCGAGCAGCAGCAACACCGCAATCACCGGCAGGGCGCACTGCATTGGCCTTTTCGTCACCGCCTCGGCGCAACGTCGCCAGAACACCGAGTCCGCCGAAAGAGGGGTCTTTCGGCGGATGAGCGCAAGCGAGTCAATTCGCTTTCCCAGCAGAGCCAGCAACGCCGGCAACAGCACGATCGCGCTGAGTGCCGACAGAATCACGACGGCGATCGCGGTGAGTGCGGTCGACCGAAGGAAGTAGAGGGGGAACACCAGAAGTCCGGACATGGCCAGGGTGACGGTTGCTGCGCTGAAGATGATTGTCCGACCGGCGGTCGTGACGGTCGCGACGATGGCCGACTGGTGGTCCTTACCCTTGTCGCGTTCCTCCCGAAATCGCGACACCATCAGCAATCCAAAGTCGATCGACAACCCGAGACCGAATGCCGTTGCGACAGTGAGCGCGTGCACCGACACATCGGTGATGCTGACCATGATCGCCAAAACCAGCAGTGTCATGACGATCGACGTGATACCGATCGCGAGGGGCAGCAAGGCGGCAGCGAGACCGCCGAAGACGATCACCAGCACGGCGAGCAGGATGGGCAGCGCAATGCTCTCGCTGATGACGAGATCGTGACCGACCCGGTCCTCGATCTCCACCGACACGCCCAGCGGGCCGCCTGCACGCACGTCGACCGCCGGGCCGTCGGTGGGCAGCGCGTCGATGATCCGAATCGCCGTCTTTGTGGCCTCGTCAAGGGTCCCGCCGACGTGCACGAGGATGAGACCGGAGTGCCCGTCCTTACTGCGCAGATCAGGTCGGGATTCCTGGCTGAACGATCCGACCACCTTCGCTGCCGGTTCGGCCTCGACGAGCTGGCGCACCCGAACCGCGGCGGCCGCGACATCGGGAGCCTCGACGGCGCCGTTCCGCGCAACGACTTCCAACACGAGGTTTGGCGTTGTGGGGAAGTTCTGGTCGAGGTAGTCAGCGACCTGTGACGATTCCGCGCCGGGGTCGACGAATCCGCCGACGCCAAGCTTCTGGGTCACCGTGCCGCCGAAGACAATGCTGATACCGAGTAGGGCCAGGACGGCGATGAGGATCACCTTCGGCCGCCGCACCGTGAAAACGGCTAACCGGCTCAGCATTTTTCGATCACGGCCGGGAGTCTGGACAGCAGAGGCAACAGAATGGCGAACAGTGGAGGCCCGTCACTGAGATAGAAGTGGCCGCCCCGTAGGACGTGCACAGAGAACTCACCCGACGTCCGCGCACGCCATTCGTACAAATCGGACTCGGTCACCAACGGGTCGTCGCTGCCACCGAAGGCGTGGATCGGGCAGGACAGCGCCACCGGTTCCACTTCCTCATCCGTCGCGCACAAGCGCAGGTCGATTCGAGCCGCCGCGACGGCTCTGTCACGCAGAGCGGGCCATTCGGCGAGCTCCGGCGGGATGCCGCCCAGATCGGACAGCAGCGCCGTCAGTTGGTGATCGTCAAGGTGGTCCACCGCGGGTATGGGTGCCGGAAGATGCGGTGGCGCAAACGAAGACACCATCAGTGCGCGCGGCGATGCAGAACCCTCTGCCGCGCGCAGGCAAGCCAGCCTGTACGCGAGCAGTGCGCCGAAGCTGTGGCCGAAAAACACATGCGGACCATCAAGTGCCGATCCCAGATGCTCGCCGACCTCGTCAACGACCTGCCGCAGCGTGGCGAATCGCTCGCGATTGAGAATCTCGACGGGAACTACGTCGACGGCCGGGCCGAGCGCCTTGTTCCATGTGTTGAACATCGCCCCGCCACCGCCGGCGTGATGGAAGCAGAACAGCCGCACCGCTTCACGTGCCTTCGGAGAGGAGTGAAAGCTCCTCGGCGAGCGCTTTCACTGTGTATCGGATCTGCTCGTCCGAATGGCAGCTGGTGACAAAGAACCGTAGCCGTGCTTTGTCTTCCGGCACGGCGGGGTAGATGATCGGGTTGGCGTTGATGCCGCGCCCAAGAAGGGCATTGGACAGTTTCAGTGCCGTGGCCGAGCTGCCCACGATGCATGGAATGACCGGTGTGCCTTCGCTGTCACCGGTGTCGAGGCCTGCCTCGCGGGCCAGCGTCAGGAACAGCGCGGATAGTTCACGAAGCCGCCGCAGATGCTCGGGCTCGCTGCGGATCGTGCGGATCGCCGCAAGCGATGCCGCCGCCGTGGGTGGCGGCATGCCGACGCTGTAGACGAATCCCGGCGTCGTGTACTTGAGAAATTCGACGAGCTCCCGGCTGCCGCCGACGTAGCCGCCGCAGCCGGCCAATGCCTTCGACATCGTGCCGGACCACAGCTCGACGTCGGTGCGGTCGACGCCGAAGTGTTCGCCTATGCCGCCACCGGTTTCGCCGAGCACGCCGATGCTGTGTGCCTCGTCGATCATCAGCAACGCCTGGTGCTTGCGCTTGACCTCGATGAAGGCGGGCAGATCGGGGATGTCACCGTCCTGGCTGTAGATGCCCTCGATGATGATCAGCACCCGGCGGTACTGGTGGCGGATGTTGGTGAGCAGCTCGTCGAGTGCGGCGTGGTCGTTGTGCGGGAACGGCCGGCGCGTGGCGCCGGAGAGCATGCAGCCTTGCATGATGCTGTCGTGCGCGAGGCTGTCGTGAATCACGAGGTCGCCTTCGCCGAGCAGGTGCCCGATCACGGTGACGTTGGTGGCGTGGCCGCTGACCAGAGCGATCGCGTCCTCGGTGCCGAGCAGTTTCGCCAGCTCGAGTTCCAGCTCCCGATGCACCGGCTTCTCACCAGAGATCGGGCGCGACGCCGAGCAAGAGCTGCCCCATCGGCGCACCGCATCCGCCACTGCCTCGGACACCGCGGGGTGGCCCGACATGCCCAGGTAGTTGTAGCTGGAGAAGTTGATCACCTCCGCGCCGTTGATGATCGAGGTGTCGCGGGTGACGCCGTCGTTGACTAAGAAGTAGGGGTTGTCGATACCGATTGCCTCGCCGAACGCGAACCGGTCGGCCAAGGCCTTGACCTCCTCGAACTCGTCGATCCGGAACTGCGGGGTAACTGCCTGCGCCGCCGGGCCTTCCGTCGGTGCGGCCTCCTGTGCCTGCCCGCCTGCCATGCCGATCACGTCGGCGATCGTGGTGTCCGGGCTGAACCCTGCAGGGTCGATAGTCACTCCGGGGATCTTGCGGGTGAGCCCGCTGAACACGTCGGCCACCATGATCGAGTCGAAGCCGAGGTCGCCTGCGATGGTCTGCGTGGCGCGAAGGTTCTTTTCGGGGAATCCACTGACGCGCGCGATCTCAGACCGCACGATCGCGGTCGTGTCAACGGCCGGATTCGCTTGCGGCGCGGGCTCAGCCGGTGCGGTGTCCATTGAGGTGGCCGGCAGGTTGCCCTGCCCGTAAGCGGCGAGCACGGCCGCTTGTTCGCGGAACAGCGCGATGAGATTGTCCATCGTGGAATCCTTCGTTGAGTGGGTCGCGGCAGCGCTGAATGTCGTCGGCTGGGCACCTGCATTGGTCCGTTCCTTGATCCAGAACCGATTGCCGGTGCTGAACGAGTAGCCGCTGAGCCGGTGAGCCGCCCGTGCTTCGTTGGGGTAGATCAGGTTCCAGTCGGGATTCAGGCCGTCGCGATAGAGCGCGGCGATGGTTCCGGTCAGATCCGTCGCGACGTTAAGTGCAGGCGGCGCGCCTTCGTGCGATCGAGTGATCATCGGGCCTAGCGTGCGCTTGGCGCCGAACTCGACCAGGTGCGTGGGTTCCGCGTGCATTGCTTCGGCTGCTGCGTCTGCGAACCGAACGGTGGCGCGAACGTGGGCAGTCCAGTAGTCCGCGTCCATCGGTTCGTCATCGCCGAGCAGCCGGCCATGCAGTGTGGAGAAGATCGGGAACGCGGGCAGTTGGTAGGAGCACGCGGCGGCCACCGAGGCGAACTCTTTCGTCATGGGTTCCATGAGCTGCGAGTGAAACGCGTGCGACACGTTGAGCTGACGCACGGTGATCCCCGCTTGTTCCAGGGCGCGCGCGGCGTCTTCGATCGCTTCCGTTGCGCCTGACAGCACCACTTCGCTCGGGCCGTTCACAGCAGCGAGATCGAGTGGGAATCCGGCAACCTCTGCAGGACCAGCACGGACCGCGAGCATGCCGCCGCCCGCTGGGAGCTGCTGCATGAGACGGCCGCGGGCAACGACCAGCCGGCAGGCGTCGTCGAGGCTTAACACTTCGGCGATGGCGGCCGCGGCGTACTCGCCAATGCTGTGTCCGAGCAGCCAGGCCGGTTCGGCACCGAGCCGAAGTAGTGCTTTTGCCTGCGCATACTGCAGCGCGAAGATCGCGGGCTGGGCGAACTCGGTGCGATTGATGGCTTCGTCGTCCATGACTTCACGGATTCGCGCACCGAGGTGGGACGTCATCGCCGCGTCAACCTCATCGAACCCGGTGCGAAACACCGCGCTGCTCTCGTACAGTTCCGTTGCCATCCCGGGAAACTGAGTGCCTTGGCCACTGAACAGCCAGCCTGCCGACATTCCCGCAGCGGCGCCCGTCTCGAAGTCCCCACGTAGCGCTGCGGCGGCCTCGGCGCGCTCGCCGGTGACGATCGCCAGCCGTGCCTTGCCGGAAGACTTGATCCGGTTGGTTGACCAACACAGCTGTACAAGAGGAGCAGCGCTGACCTCGATGTCGCGGGCCAACTGTAAAGCGTTGTGGCGCAGACTCTCTGGAGAGTCCGCCGACAAGGTAAGGACACCGCTGCCGGTCGCAGTCGACGCGGGCGCGGTCGCCGGGGCGCTGGCGAGCACCATGTGGCAGTTTGTGCCACCGATGCCGAAGCTGGAGACCCCGGCATGAACGGTTTCCGGCGGCAGTTCCATCGGTTCGGACAGCATCCGCAGCCCGCCGTCGGCGAGTCGAAGCTGTTCGTTCTCCGTTTCGGCGAAGCGGGATGGCGGTACCACTCGATGGTGCAGGCTGAGCACGACCTTGATCAGGCCCGCGATACCGGCTGCGCCCTCGGTGTGGCCGAGGTTGCCCTTGATCGACCCGATCGCGCAGGGTGCGTCGCGGCGCGAACGGTTGGCGTGCGCAAGGGCTTTCGCCTCGATCATGTCGCCAAGTAGGGTGCCGGTGCCGTGCGCTTCGATGAAGCTGATCTGTTCGGGCACGATCCCGGCGGTCTCGCATGCCGAGGCGGCGACCTGCTGCTGCGCCCATCTGTTCGGCGCGGTGATCCCATTGCTGCGGCCGTCGCTGTTGACCGCGCTGCCCTTGATGACGGCGTAGATCGGCAAGCCCGCGGCGACCGCGTCCGATAGGCGGCGCAGCACGACGACGGCAACGCCCTCGCCGCGGCCGATTCCATCGGCCTTGCCGCTGAACGGTTTACAGCGCCCGTCCGGGGCCGCCAAGCCTGCCTTCGTATAGAAAACGTTCAGGGCGGGAGTGAGTGTGAGGTTGACACCGGCGGCCAGCGCCTGGTCGCACTCGCCATTGCGCAGTGCCTGGACGGCCAGATGCGCCGCGACCAGTGACGACGAGCACGCGGTATCCACCGCGAGGCTCGGGCCGTTGAAATCCAGTTGGTAGGAGAGCCGGTTCGCGGTCATAAAGTAGCCGTTGCCCGAACCGTCCTGCGCGGTGATCGCGCGATAGTCGCTCATGTGCAGGTGGGCCCATTCGTTGGCCATCACACCCACGAACACCCCGGTGTTGGAACCGGCCTGCCCGCGCGGGTCGAGCGTCCCGTTTTCCAGTGCGCGCCAAGCCGTCTGCAGGAGCAGCCGTTGCTGGGGGTCCATCGCCTCCGCCTCGCGCGGCGCTATGCCGAAGAAGTCGTTGTCGAAGGCGTCGGCGTCGCTTATCAGCCCGCCGGCTCGATGGTTGACGGCGCCGTCGTCATGCAGTTCGGCTGCGTTCCACCGCTCGGCCGGGATCTCGTCGATGCCGTCTGCGCCGTGGAGCAGCAGCGTCCATAGGGCGGCGGGATCGCCTGCCTTTGGGAAGCGACAGTCAAGGCCGACGACTGCAATGTCGCTCATCTGGGGTGCTCCTCGTGGACGACGTCGGTGAGAGCGCCTTTCAGGAACGCGTCCCGCATCGATGCGCGCTGCACCTTTCCACTGGTGGTGAGGTGAATTCCGGCACGATTGACGAAAACAACGCTGGGGGCGGGAATCTCGAAGCCGCGCACGACGGCGGTCTTGACGGCAGCGGCGAGTTCGTCGCAGGTCATGTCACCGAGCAACTCGGTCTTGATGGCTTGGATCAGGACCAGGCGTTCGGCGTCGTCGACGTCGACCGACACTGCGCACCCGCGTGAGCCGGCGACTGCCGGGTGCACGTCCTGGACGGATTCTTCGATGTCCTGCGGGTACAGGTTGCGTCCGTTGGCGATCAATAGGTCTTTGAGGCGCCCGGTGACATAGAGCTCGCCTTCGTGGAGTAGCCCGAGGTCGCCGGTGCGCAGATACGGGCCCTCGCCGTCGGAGGTTTGGGCCCGAAACTGTTCGGCCGTCACCACGGGACGGTTGTGGTAACCGCTGGCAACGCTCGCGCTGCGCAGCCAGATTTCGCCGACGTCGCCGTCGGGTAGCACGTTCAAGGCTCCGGGGTCGACGATCCGCACCTCGACGCCGGGTGCCGGCTCCCCGGAACTGACCAGACTGATCACGCGGCCCTGCGCCGGTGTGTAGCGGTTCTGTTCAAGGGCGTCGGCGTCGGCGTCGAGGTGGCGGGGCACGCCGCGACAGACGGTCGCCATCAGTGTCACCTCGGCCATGCCGTAGCCGGGGCGCATCGTCGACGGCGTGAATCCGGCCGGAGCAAGCGCGTTCGTGATCCGCTCGACAGTGCGCCGGCGAACGGGCTCGGCGCCGTTGAGCGCAACCTCCCAGGCGGACAGATCCAGGTCGGCGAGTTGCTCCGGAGTCACCCGCCGTGCGATCAGGTCGTATGCGAAATTCGGTGCGGCGGTGATGGTTCCGCGGTAGTCGCTGATCGCCTTCAGCAGCCTGATCGGTTGCTTCAGAAATGCCAGCGGTGACATCGTGACGAGGTTGGCTCCGTTGAAGAACGCCAGCAACTGGCCGATGAGGCCCATGTCGTGCCAGTGCGGGATCCAGCCGACCAGCACCGACGTGGCGTCGGCTCGGAGGGCTTCGGACATCGCGGCCTCGTTGTTCACCACGTTGCCGTGGGTGACGGCGACGCCCTTTGGGTCGCCGGTCGAGCCGGACGTGTACTGAAGGAACGCCACGGTGTCGTGGGTGAGGTCCGGCATCGTCCACGAGTCCGCGTCGGCAAGCGGGGCGTCGTCGGTGGCCACGCACGACAGCGGGCGGCCGAGATCGAATCCCGCGATACCCGCGGTGAGCAGGCCGCGCAGCTTCTCGGTGGTCAATGCCAAGCTGCTGTCCGCGTCACGAAGTATCCCCGCAACGCGCTTCATGCTCCGCTCATCGATGGGCAGCGGGGTGGGCACGGCGATCACTCCGGCATAGAGACAGCCGAGGAACGCCCGCCAGAAATCGATACCCGGCTCGAACAAGAGCAGCACCGGTCGCTTGGCCTCCGGTCGTGACCTCAGCCAAGCGGCGATCTCGCGCGCAACACGGTCGAGGTCGCCGAAACTCGTCACTTCGGGGACGAGATGTCGTCCGGACTCGTTCAGGAATGTGAGACAGCGGTCGTCGGCGTGGACCTCGAATTGCGACCGAAGGTGCGAAGCTAGGTCTTTCTGACTATTGCCCCCCATGGTGAATCCTGTCCGAACCCGACCCCACGGCCGCCGATACAGCAAACCGATGCATTGATGGTACTGGCCCACAACGCAACGTTTGACAATTCTGAATTACTGACCAGACGCCATAAGCCGGCAAATTTCGTGCCGTTTTCAAGTACCGGACCGAGGGCGTCACGCCACCTGCTGCTGCTTGGCCACCGCAGTGTCGATGAATTCGGCAATGCCGGCGAGGGTGGGGTAGTCGAAGATCATCGTGGGGTCGACGTCGATGTCGAAATGCAGTTCCACGTCACCGACAAGGCTGATTGCGTGCACCGAGTCGACGCCCATTTCGGCGAGGGGAACCATCGGGTTGATGGCGGTCGCCGGCACCTCCAGGTACGAGGCCAGCTGCGTGGTGAGCCAGCGCAGGATCGGGCGGCGGTTTGGGTTCACGTGGGGCTCCTCATGTGGACTGCGTTGCAGGTGAATCGTCTAGCCCTGGGGGAGGAGCGGGCCAGCGTAGCCGACTACCTCAATTGCGAGGACGCGCTACTCATCAGGTGATCAGGTGGGCACAGCAGGACAGTCGCGGTGTCTTTACGCCACCTGCTGCTGCTCGGCCACCGCGGTGTCGATGAATTCGGCGATGCCGGCGAGGGTGGGGTAGTCGAAGATCATCGTGGGGTCGACGTCGATGTCGAAATGCAGTTCGACGTCACCGACAAGGCTGATTGCGTGCACCGAGTCGACGCCCATTTCGGCGAGGGGAACCATCGGGTTGATGGCGGTTGCGGGTACCTCCAGGTAGGAGGCGAGTTGAGTCGTGAGCCAGCGGAGGATCGGGCGCCGGGTTGCGTTCATCTGGAGTTCCTTTGTGGTTAGGTTCTGCAAGTCGACGAAAGCGCCCGACTTCAGTAGGTTTTCGCCGCTGCGTGCGGCATGGGCTTAATGGTCGTGTTCAGGCGGTGATGGCGTAATCGCGCGGAAGCCAGATTCCGCTCCCAAAAGGGAAGAGTTTTCTATCCACCGGGTAAGGCGCGCCGTTTTGTGTCGCGAAATTCAGCGTTTCCACAGGTCAAGCTGGTCCGTGGGGGCGTAATGGCGGCGAGTTCGTCGACTCCGTGATCAAGCAGGGTCGAGGCGTCGGAGCTGCGCCACGCTCATCGATTCTTGAACGAATCTGGGGCAAGAACGAACTTCACCGGACGGGCGTCAGGGGCGGCTTCCCGGTCAGCACCGCTGCCGCGTTGTCTATCGCGAGAATGCCCATGGTGTCGCGCGTCGCTTCACCGGCGCTGGCCGTATGTGGGGTGAGCACAAGACCGGGAGCGTCCAGCAGCGCAGGGTTGACCCGCGGCTCTCCTTCGAACACATCCAGTGCGGCACCGCGAATTTCGCCGCTGTGCAGGGCCGCGATCAACGCCTCTTCGTCGACGACGCCACCACGAGCGGTGTTGATCAGGTATGCGGTCGGCTTCATCAGTCGTAGGGCCGCGGCGTCGATCAAGTGGCGCGTCACGGCTGTAAGAGGGGTATGAACGGTGACGACGTCGCTGTCGGCCAACAGGGTCGAGATGTCGACGAAGGTGACTCCGTCCTCGACGCTGCCGGGGGTTCGGCTGCGCGACGACGCGATGACGGTCATATCGAAGGCCTGGGCCCGGCGTGCCACGGCCTGGCCGATACGGCCGTAGCCAAGGATGCCGAGCGTGGCTCCGGCGCTGATGTCGAGTCCGACCAGCATCCGTGGCCCCCAGATCCAGGCCTGCTGACTACGAATCAGCCGGTCGCCCTCGGTGATTCGGCGAGTGGCGTCGAGAATCAACGCAAAGGTGTGGTCGGCGGAGGCGCGGTCGAGTACGCCGGGGGTGTTGGTGACGGTGACGCCGGCGGCTTCGGCCGCAGAAAGGTCGATGTTGTCGAACCCGACCGCCACGTTGGCGATGACCTTCAGCTGAGGGCCTGCGGCGGCGAGCATCTGGGCATCGACGCGCTCGGTCAGGGTGATGACGGCGGCACTGGCGCCCGCGATACCCGCCTCGAACTCGGCTCGGTTTGGGGGCGCTTCTGACCCGACCCGGATCGAAGCGCCCAGTGACTGCAGGTGACGCATCGCACGGTCAGTGAGAAGGCGTGAAACATAGATAGTTCCGGTCACGGATCGCGTAGGGGTAGGCGAGGCCGTCATATGAAGACGCTCCTGGTGGAGACAAGTGTTTCGATGGATTCGTCAAGCGTGCTCGGCGGTGGCGTCTCGGTGACGGTCGACCAAATCTCACGGTACTGATGCCAGCGTTGGGCCACGACGCTCCGCCAGTCGGGACGCGGCTGCACGCGCCGGGATTGCGGTGGCGCGACGACGCGTCCTTCGACGACTTCGACGCACATGGCGGCGGCGCCGATGGCGGGCAGGTGACTCTCGTCGACGACGAGGATGTCGCGGTCCAGTATGTCGGCGAGCAGCTGTGGCATCTCGGGTTCAAACCCGAAGGCGCCGCTGACATAGAGGGTGCGCTGGTCCGCGCCGATACACGACTCGATGATCATCCGGTCGGCGAACAACACCCCTTCGATGACTCCGCGGGCGGCCGCAGGTGCCGAAGGGTCAGGGATGGCACCGACCAACGCCGTTCGGGGTTCAGCGAACCAGAGCGGGCCGCGTTCCGGTCGGGTGTGCGGAATGAACACCGGCGCGTCCGCCATCTGGTCGGGTTGGGTCTGGAATGCGGTGCCCACCAATGCTTGCACCGCGATATCACCCTGGCCGTAGCCGAGGCGCGCTGCGCCCTCCGCGAGCGCGTCGCCGCCGTTGATGACGCCATTGATCAGCCACCGGCCTGCGCGGACGTCGACCCGTTGCAGCGCTTTGGCGCGCGGGTCTGGGACCGCCAGTGCGTTGGAGACGACGTGCGTGGTGCCCATGATGAGGAGCGGCCGGCCGCCAGGCTCGGTGCCCAGCGCAAAGGAGGCCGCGGGGGTGTCGCCGGATCCGACCATGACCGGAATGCCTTGGGGCAGACCGAGAGTCTCCGCTGCACTCGCCAGGAGTGTGCCGAGCACGCTCAGCGACGGCCGCACCGGTGGCAGTTGTTGCGGTGGAATGCCCAAACGATGCAACACATCCACCAGCCAGCGGCAGGATCCGTCGGTGCTGGCCATCAGGCCGGTGTACGAGGCTTGGGTGGGGTCGATAGCTCGTTCCCCGGTCAGCCACTGACCGAGCCAGGTGCCGGCGAGGCCGAATGTGGTTGCTGCCGCCGCGGCTTGGGGTTCGATGGTCTGCAGTAGCCGATGTGCGGCGCCCATCGCGGTGGCTGGCATCAGATGGTTGCCGAGCAGTGTCCGATGGGAAGGCTCGAGCGAGGCGATGAGGTGCGCAGTGGGTTCGGCCAGCCCCGGGTGATCCCAGGTGATGCCTGCGGCAAGCGGCTCGCCGGTGGCGTCGAGCAACAAGGCGGTGGGGCAGTGGGTGTCCATGCCGACACCGGCGGCAGTGGCGGTGTGGGGGGCCAGGTCACGAACGGCTGCGGTGATGCTGGCTCGCCACGCCGAGGGGTCGGCCCGCCCGGGCCCGGCTCCGCGTGCTGCAGGGTGCGGAACCCGGGACCGGGCGATGACCGTGCCATCAGAATCGAGGATCACGGCCTTGGTGGCAGAGGTGCCGACGTCGATGCCGAGGTACGTCGCAGGAGCGGCGTGCTGCGGTTCCCTTGTCATCGAAACCCACCCCTTCGAGGGTCGCGTACGGATCTGGTCGGTTCTACGGCTGCCGGTGAGGTCAGTCGAGTAGCTTGGCGGCGACCTCGGGGCTGTCACCACCATGGATGACGGCCTTGAGTGCGGCGACCATTTTGCCGGGATCCGGTGCCTGCCAGATGTTTCGACCGGCGGTCATCCCGTGCGCGCCGGCCTCGACGACGGAAGCGGCCTGCTTGAGCACGTCGAGGGGGCTGTTGGCGGGAGCGCCGCCCGCAGCCACCACGATGGCCGGCGTGCCCTCGACGACCTTGGCGAACTCGGCGGTGGAGCCGGTGTACCAGGTCTTGACGATGTCGGTGCCCAGTTCCGCTGCGGCGCGGGATGCGTAGAGCACCGATTCGGTGGAACCCTTTCTGTCACCCCACATCTCGCCGGAAGGGTAGGCGTGGCAGACGACGGGAAGGCCCCAGCCGTGCGCCTCCTCGACGACGCGGGTGAGCATCTCGAACATAGCGACCTGGTTCGACGACCCCGCCGAGATACCGACGGCGACGGCGTCGGCGCCCAACCTGACTGCGTCCTGCACGGTGGCGATGGTGGCGTCGTAGGTCGGGTGGAACTCGACGGAGAACATCGAGGCCTTCAGGATCCACGGCAGTGGCGCGCGGTCGCCGCCGAGCAGCGGACCGGCAAGGCCCTTGGTGATGGTGACGGCGTCCGGCTCGCCTTCGGCGATGCTGGCGAACGTGGTGCCGATCGTCGCAAGCCGGGGGGCGACGCCGCGCGGCACCGCTTGGTCGAGCGCGACGGTGACGGTGCGGCCGTCGGCGCCGAAGAGCCTGCGCAGGCGCAGGTTTCGACCCAGGGCTGCGGTGGTTCCGGTCGGGTTGATGTCGAACGCGGGGGTGAAGGTGGTGGTCATTTGCGTGGAGCTCCTTGTTGTGTGGTTGGACGAGCCGGAGACGGGACTGGGGTCAGGCCCAGGGATTGACGCCGACACGCATGTCAGCGCCGGAACCGGCGAGGTCGAGGGCCTCGACGACACGGTCCAGCGGCAGCTGGGTGCCGATCAGTTCGGCGACCGGCAGCGCGCCGGAAGCGACCATGGGGGCGACGGCGTGGAAGCCGTCGAGTCGGCACGACGAGGCGCCGACGATGTTCCACTCGTTGTAGTGCACGTCGTTGGCGGAAACAGCCAGATCGGCGTCGGCACCGAATCCAGCGAACACCGACACGCTCGCACCAGGCGCGAGGCAGCCCAAATACGGTGTCAACGCATCGATTCGGCCGATTGCCATGACGAGTACGTCGATGCCGCCGTTGCTGAACTCGTTGAGCCGATCGGCGGCGTCCGCGCCAGGCTCGAGGACCAGGTCGGCGCCGAAACGGGTGGCCATCGTTCGCCGTTTGGCGATGGGGTCGACGGCGGCGACCTTCTGTACGCCGAGACTCTTGGCGAGGCCGGTATGGATGAGGCCAAGCGGCCCGCAGCCGACGATCAGCGCCGCCTCTGCTCGCGACATCCCTGCGAGCTTCTGCCCGTTGTAGGCGCACGCAACGGGTTCGATGATGGCAGCCTCGGTGGCTGACACCCAAGGCACCGGCACCAGGTTTTGCCGCGCCACGGCGGGGACCCGTACGAATTGGGACAGACCGCCGGTGAGTTGGTAGCCGAACGCCTTTCGGTTTCGGCAGATGTTCTCGTGCCCCTTCCGGCACGCCACGCATGTTCCGCAGGTCACCAAGGGGTAGACGGCGACCTGGGCACCCATGGCCACGCCGTCGGGCAGCGGGCCGTTGCCGTCGACGACGGTGCCGGCGAACTCGTGTCCCAGCACTGAGGGAAACGTGACGTTCTTCTGCTTGCGTCCTTGGTAGATGCGAACGTCGGTGCCGCACAACAAGGCTGCGTCCACTCGGAGCAGCACGTCACCGGGCTCCAGGGACGGCATCGGTACGTCTTCGATCCGGAGATCGTTCGGTTGATGCAGCACTGCCTGCCGCAGGGTGCGGCCCGAATACGGGACCGACTGCGCAGCGGTGACGGAGTCCGAAGTGGTGGTCACGATTGATTGCCTTTCACATTGGTGGGCTCGGTGAGCGCTCTTAGGGGTTGGGCGAGATCGATCTGCGCCCCGGCGTTGCGCAGTTCGTCCAGCGCGGCCAGGTCGGCGTCGTCGTCGGTGATCAAGCGCCACCGTGCCGGTGTCGGCGACCAGTAGTTGAACTGGTCGGTGCTGACCTTGCGCCGATCGGCGACGACCACGATCTGGCGCGCACGCTGCATCATCAGGGTTTTGAGCCGGCTCTGCTCGAGCGTTCGCGACGCGACTCCGTACTGCGGGTGCACCGCGTCCGCGCCGATGAAGGCGTAATCCGCTACGACGGAATGAAGCATGTGTTCGGCTTCGGGTCCGCTGATCGTCTGGTTCACCGCGCGCAACCGTCCGCCTAGGACGACGACCGAGACATCCTCTTTCCCGAGTAAGACATTGACCGCGCCGATGCCATTGGTGAAAACGGTGACATCGGCAGCCTGCAGGTGCCGTGCGACGAACTCGGTTGTGGTGCCCGCGTCGAGGATCACGACTGCCCCGTCGGCGACCAGTTCGGCCGCTTGACGGCCGATTGCGTCTTTCTCTGCGGTGAACTCCAAATGTCGTTGGTGGATGGACAACTCGGCCGGGCCTGTTAACGCGACACCGCCGTAGGTGCGGGTGATGTGCCGGTCCTGGTGCAGTCGACTGAGGTCGCGTCGCACGGTGGCGAACGAGACGCCGAATCGCTCGGCGATCTCCTCCACGCTCAGTGAACCGGATTCGACTGTGCGCAGGAGTGCCAAAATCTGCTCTCGCCGTCGCGCACCGCGGACATCCCGGCGACGCGCGACGAGGTCGTCGTCGGCGGCCTCGCCAACGGTCGCGGGTTTGGAATGCTCCACGTCGTTCGCCTGATCATCTTCGCTCACGATTAGCGACGCTACATGCGCGATGTGCGCAAGTCAACCTTAGATGCGCAAATCGATCATCTAGATCGCCCGCAGTACGCGCAGGTCGTCTGATCTGCGCATACAAGCGTGTTTGGGATCACAACTTGACAAACTAGATGATCGGTTCGATCATATTGAACGAGGATCCTGATTGTGTCGCGCACCACAGCGACGCTCAACCAGCGTCCACCTCTCACTACCCGGTGAGCGAAACAATCAAAGAGTCAAAACTTGGAGACACAGATGACTAGCATTCCGGCTACGAAAACGGACTCTGCCGACCTGGCCCCTTCTGGGATGAGCCGCGCCACCAAGGTGCGGTGGGCCGTCGCGGTGTTCTGCGCGTTCGGCCTCGCGATCAACTACATCGACCGGTCGGCCATCTCGGTCAGCCTGCCGTTCATGACCCAGGACTTGAGTCTGACGCCAACGGAGAAGGGCCTGATCCTCAGTGCCTTCTCGTGGAGCTACGCCTTGATGCAGATCCCGGCGGGCCGGCTCATCGACAAGTTCGGCGAGCGCGTGATGTTCGGTGCGTCGGTGCTGGTCTGGTCCGTCTTCACCGCGGCCACCGCGGGTGTCTCAAGCTTTGGAGCGCTGCTCGGCCTCCGCCTTGGTCTCGGTGTCGGCGAATCCGGTGCCTACCCAGCGGCCGCCAAGACCGTGTCCCACTGGTTCCCACTGCGGCTGCGTGGACGCGCCACCTCGGTATACGACAGCGGCGCCCGTATCGGCAGCGCGGCAGCGACGCCGCTGATCGCGCTCATCATCGGCCTGTTCGGCTGGCAGGCAGCTTTCCTCTTCGCCGGTGGGCTCGGTGTGCTGTGGGCCATCGGATGGTGGGCCTGGTACCGCCGACCCGAGTTCAAGTCCGCGGTCAACGAGGCCGAACTGGCGATCATCCACGAAAGCCACCGGGAACAGAGCGCCAATAACCTGCACCCGAACGCCAAGCCGATGCGCATCGCCGAACTGTTCAAGCAGCGCACCGTGTGGGGCATGATGCTCGGGTTCTTCTGCCTGAACTTCATGATCACGTTCTTCCTCACCTGGTTCCCCTCGTACCTGGTCGAAGAGCGCGGCTTCAACCTGCTCAAGCTCGGCGTTTTCGGCATGATCCCGCCGATGGCGGCCATCCTGGGCAGCTGGGCCGGCGGCCTCGTCGGCGACTATCTCCTGAATCGGGGCTGGTCGCTGAACAAGGTCCGCAAGACCTGTCTCGTCGGCGGCATGCTGGTGTGCGCGGTGATCGCGCTGGCCGCCATCGCTCCTGAGGCCTGGCAGGCCCTGGTACTGATGTCGATCTCCTATGCGGCGGCCGCGTTCACCATCGTCTCCATCTGGTGCCTGCCTGCCGACGTCGTCGATTCGAGTACTGTCGCCACCCTGGGATCGACGCAGAATTTCTTCTCGAACATCGGTAGCGCACTCAGCCCCATCATCATTGGGGCGCTGTACGGCGCGACCGGCTCGTTCGAAGTGCCGCTACTGCTCAGCGGGGCCCTCCTCGTCGGCGGTGCGCTGTGCTTCGGACTTCTGATCAAGAAGGTCGAACCCATCCGTCGCCCGGAGTTGGAAGCTACGACGATCTGACCCTGGTAGTGCTCCACCTGAGAAGGGCCGCAGAGATGCGGCCCTTTCTCTTTGGGTCGAAACTGTCAGGGTCCGCCGCCGACAGGACACTTATCTCTCTAGGTCCCATTGCCCGAAATCGGCTGCAAGAACCTCGTCCACGTCGACGTGGGTACCGCCAAGGGCCACACCCGGGTCGGAGGCGGTGACGATCACATACTGATAAAGCACGGCCGCGGGCTCGCGCTCACCGTCAGACCACGCCCTCGTCTGCCATGCCCACCACTTTCCTGCAGTGGTTGAGCGCCCGATGACACCGTCTCGGACCGCCCATCCACACGCTTTGGCATGCCCGTAGATGCCGGTGCGGTTCACGGCCAGTACCGAGTTGATTCCTCGAAACCATTCCACAGCAAGGCTGTTCCAGGTGTTGAGGTCGATGTCCTCATCGACACTGAAGAAGATCGGCGCCGAATTCGGGCCACCGGCAGCGGCGTGCAGCCGCAGTGCTGTTTGAGCGTCTGCTACGCCGCCGTCGTACCCGCGGGTGTAGTCCGATGGTGTCGGCCAACCGGGTTTTCCGTATTGATAGCAGCTGACGACGTGAAGGCCCGCCGCGCGTAGCGCATCCGCGTACTCGCGGGTGGCGGGCTTGAAATCGAAGTCTGCGCCGGGCCGTAATTCGGACACATAGACGAGTGCCCCGTCATAGCCCGCCGACTTGATCTGATCAGCCGAGACCAACCGTTCCGCAAAATCGATCAGCTTCATGTT
>JAVRPX010000205.1:0-3662 GCA_032161985.1 Mycobacterium sp. | reverse complement strand
CGGAGGTGGCGCCCAGCACCACCCGGCCGCCCTCGGCGACGAGCGCGCGTGCGACCGCCGCACCGATTCCGCCCGGCGCTCCGGCACCGGTCACGATTGCCACCCGGTCCTGAAAGCGCGCCACGGGCCTAAACCTATCCCGAGTCGGTTGGTCGAGTGTCGTCTTGACCGACCCGCAGGGAGCGGCTTCCAATGTGTTGACACCCAGCTCACAGCAATAGACACCAAAGGTCCTCAGGCGCCATCACTTTCAACGTGGCGGTCTCCGATCGCTCACAGATTGGCTACCGGCTAGCAGGGGGCACTAAATGGGTGTCAGCGGTAACGTCGCCGGCCCGATCGCGGACAACGGCGTCGAACGGAATTGGCATGTCGACATCCGCATTCGCTCGCCGTCCTCGCGGCGGAACATGGCGTCGGCGAACTGGTCGAAGCGCAGCGAGAACAGGCCGGTAACCCCCGTGTCGGCGGCGCGTGCGCGCGGATCCGAGGATGGCGCGATACGACACCGTTTTCGCCCAGGCGACGTACTCCGCGATCGGCAGCGGCAGCGCGCGGCCGACGACGGCGCGCCGACCATGTAGTCGGGCACCTGGGCGGCCTCCAGGAGACGCTGCATGGCGCCGATGTAGACGAAACCCGCTCCGCCGCCACCGCCAAGGACTGTGACGAGCTTCTTGTAGCCGACCTCGGCATCCAGTTCGGCGAGGGAGAAGTCGTTCCCGCGGCGCTCGGCGAGCAGCCTGCGCTGCTCGTCCTGGTCGTCGCGCAGACCCGCGAGCACCTCGCGCGCCGCCGTCAGCGCCGTCACCGCGTCGCGCTCTTCGCGCAGCGGACCGAACAGGGCGTCAACCACCCTGGCCCGCGATGGCGCGATCTCGGCGCCGACCGACACGTCGGCACGCCCGCGGGTCGCGCCAGGACCTGCGGCTCCCGGCTCGAGATCGGCGAGCCTGGCGAAGCTGAGGATGTAGCGCAGCTTTGCGCAGTTGCTCGCTGCTCAATACGTCCGGGGCCGCGAGGTGGTGGCGGACGAGCCGGTTCTCCATTTTCTGCAGCAGCAGCGTCGGTTCGGCTGCCGGCGGTTCAACCGCGTCGAGCGCGTCGACGGCCTCGTCCGCGACGCCGCGTTCGATCTGCACGATGGGCCCGCTCCTGTCAGCTACGTCGCGCTCGTCTAATTCTTGAGGCTTCCCTCTTCCAGCATCGTGAGGGCTTTCTCGACGCTCAACGTGCCGGACGCCTGGCTGGGCGGGTACTCCTTGAACGTCGCGAGGAACTCTCCGACGATTGTTATGGCGGGCACCATGGTCCACAGTTTCTCGCCCCACCAGCGGCCATAGAGCATGCCTTCGGTCTGGTAGCGCTCCCACGGATCCTGGCGAAGATTGGTCACCACAGGGACGTTGGTCGAATCTTCTTTGCCGGTAAAGAGATTGCCGACGATGGTCTTGAAGTTGAGCTTCCAGGCGTTGTAGCGCACGGCCATGAGGTCGGCGTTGTCACTGAAGTAGAAGATTTCGCGGCGTGGTCCTTCGGCAACATCACCCTGGAAGTAAGGCGTGAAGTTGTAGCCGTCGAGATGGACCTTGAACGTCTTGTCGCCGGCCTCGTGGCCAGCCAAGAGCTTCTCCTTCACCTCTGGCTCACCGGCTGCGGCGAGAATCGTTGGCAGCCAGTCTTCGTGGGCCATGATCTCGTTGACGATGGTGCCGGGCTCGATCACGCCGGGCCACTTGGCCACCATGGGCACGCGGAATCCACCCTCGTAGGTGCTGCCTTTTTCGCCACGGAACGGGTGGTTGCCGCCATCGGGCCAGCTGAAGACCTCGGCGCCATTGTCGCTGGTGAACAGCACGATGGTGTCATCGGCGATGCCGAGCTCGTCGAGCTTGTCGAGGATCTGCCCGACCTCCCAATCCAGCTCCATCATCGCGTCGGCGAAGAGCCCGAACCCGCTCTTGCCCTGCCACTTTGGCGCGAGATGCGTCCAGACGTGGCATCGCGTGGAGTTGTGCCAGAGGAAGAACGGCGTATCCGCCGCAACGGAGCGGTCGATGAAGTCCAGCGAGCGTCGAACGAGCTCAGGGTCGACGTCCTCCATGTTGGTCTTGGCCGCGCTGTCCATGCCCGGATGTGGGGGCAACGGACCGCCATCTTCGATTGTCTGCTTGCCGACCCTGCCCCACCGCGGATGCGCAGTCGGGTCGTCGACGTCGGTTGCCTTGGTGTCCAAGATGTTTCGCGGGCCGAACTGCTCGTGGAACTCAGGACCCTTTGGATACTCAGGGTCGTACGGCTCCTCCATGGCGTTGAGGTGGTACAGGATGCCGTAGAACTCGTCGAAGCCGTGGACGGTGGGGAGGTATTCGTTGCGGTCGCCCAGGTGATTCTTGCCAATCTGCGCCGAGGCGTAGCCAAGGGGCTTGAGCAGCTCGGCGATCGTCGGGTCTGAATCCTGTAGCCCTTGTTTGGCGGCGGGCATCCCAACCTTCAACAGGCCTGTGCGGAAAGGAGTCTGGCCGGTGATGAACGCAGCCCGACCCGCCGTACAGGACTGCTGACCGTAGTAGTCAGTGAACAGGGCACCTTCTCTGGCGATCCTGTCGATGTTGGGCGTGGATCCGCCCATCATTCCGCGGTGGTAGGCACTCAGGTTCCAGGTGCCCACATCGTCGGCCATGATCATGACGATGTTCGGCTTATGACCTGTCACGGTCCACACTCCTCGTCTAGGTGATCGGGCGCATGGGTCCGGGCGCGAGACCGACGCTACGCTGCCGGGCTGGAGCGGGTCCGCACTTAAATCTTCACTCGTGACGATTTGCTCCTCGAGTGTGGTTAGCTTCGCGGGCCGATGGTCGTCCGACCACCGAGTGAGGGAGTTCCCCATGTTGGTGTCAGGACGTACTCTTCGCAGCGCAGTGATGGGGGCAGCCGCCTGCGGCGCGCTGCTGATCGGGGAGGCTTCACTTGCCTCTGCTGAACCCGGGCCCGTTGTATCGCCGCCCAACTGCACCGCCGGTGACCTGGCGGTGGCGTCGGGCACCGTCGGAACGGCGATGGGGGACTACTTGTTCGGTCACCAGGACGTGAACGACTTCTTCACCAGCCTTCGTGGGCAGCCGAGCGTGGAAGTCCATGACCGGGTTCAGACCTACATGGACGCCCACCCGCAGGTTGAGTCCGAGATCAATGGGATACGCCAACCCCTCACCGATCTCAGAAGCCGCTGCGACCTTGCTGCATCACCGCTCGGCTCCTAGGAAGGTGGCATCCGATATGACTCATTGGACACGTTCATGGACCGTCGCGGCGGCAAGCGCACTGGCCATCGCTGCCATACCCGGAGCGATTTTCACCGTCCAGCCGACGGGTGTCGCTGGCGCCGACGTCTGCGTTAGCGGAGGGCGACGGGTGCAGGTGAGTGGCTGCGCGAACATCGCCGACGCAGTCGCACCCTACGTTCCGCCGCCTGCGTACTACGCCCCAATGCCCTACGATCCACCACCGCCGCCGAACGTGACAGGCTGCGTCAGCTACAACGGCAGATTGGTCAACGCGGCGGGCTGCAACTAAGCAAGCCGTTTTCGAACGAAGCGACCGTCAGCCCTCGACCTGCGACCGAATCCAGTCAAGGTTGGCCTGCATGTTCTGCTGCC